>JAIEPP010000582.1 GCA_019748335.1 Xanthobacteraceae bacterium | reverse complement strand
GACAAGCTGTTCACCTCGCTGACCGCGGCGCTGCGCAGCTACCAGCAGCTCGAGCGCATGGTGCAGACCCGGCGCGGGCTGGAAATCATCATCGACGCCGCCTCCACCCTGTACGACTTCAAATCGATGCAGCGACTCGCCGAGGGCGTGCTGACGCAGCTCGCCTCGCTGCTCAATGTCGATTGCGCCGGCATCCTGGTGCTGCGCGACGACGGCAATGCTGACAGCGAATTCTCGGTGCTGGCGGGCTCGGGCTGCTACAGCCGCTTCATCGGCACCACCAGCTCCAAGGCGCTCGACCCGGATCTGCGGCAGATGGTCGAAGCCGCCTTCCTGCGCCGCAAGAACGAATTCGCCGACCACCGCAGCGTGCTCTATCTGCGCACCGGCAGCGGTCGCGAAGTCGTGGTGCTGCTGCAGGCCGAGCGGCCGCTGTCCGACACCGACCGTTCGCTGGTCGAGATCTTCTCCAGCCGGCTCTCGATCGCGTTCGACAACGTGATTCTTTATCGGCAGCTGCACGAGGCCAATACCCAGCTCGAGGACCGCGTCGCCCAGCGCACCCGCGCGCTGATGCAGGCCAACCGCCGGCTCTCGGCGCAGTGGCTGCGGCTGCAGCGCGCCAACGGCTTCAAGAACGAAATTCTCGGCACCGTCGCCCACGACCTGAAGAATCCGCTCGGGGTCATCCTCGGGCGCACCGAAATGCTGACCGAACTGATCGGCGCCGGCTCGCCCAAGGAAAACGTCACCGCCCAGGTCGAGCATATCCGCGACGCCACCAAGCGCCTGACCTCGATGGTCGATCACCTGATTTCGGATGCGATGGCCGACGCCTTCGACATCACCATCCGCCGCGAGCCGGTCGACGTTGCCGCCCTGGTCGCCGAGGTGGTCGACGCCAACCTGCCTTCGGCGGTCAACAAGCAGCAGACGCTGAGCGTGTCGGCGCCACCGAACTTCGTCACCATGTGCGACGCCGACCGCATCCGCGAGGCGATCGACAACCTCGTCAGCAACGCCATCAAATATTCACCGATCGGCGGCAAGATCGCGGTCGCCGTCACCCACGAGGGCCACGACACCGTCATTCGCATCACCGATCAGGGCGCGGGCCTGTCGCCGGAGGATCTCGGCCGGTTGTTCGGCCGGTTCCAGCGGCTCTCGGCCAAGCCGACTGCCGGCGAGAGCTCGACCGGCCTTGGGCTCTCGATCGTCAAGCGCATCATCGACATGCATGGCGGCCATGTGACCGCGGAAAGCGCCGGTCCCGGACAGGGATCGACGTTTACGGTTACAATGCCCGCAACAGAGACGACATGACCCAGAGCCCGCATATCATCATCGTCGACGACGAGGCGCCGGCCCGCGAGATGGTCGGCGATTACCTCAAAATGCACGGCTTTGCCGTGACGCTGTGCGACGGCGGCAAGAGCCTGCGCGGCGAGATCGAGACCAGCGTGCCCGATCTGGTGGTGCTCGACCTCAACATGCCCGAGGAAGACGGGCTGTCGATCATTCGCGACCTCAAGAGCCGCATCAACGTTCCCGTCATCATGCTGACGGCGACCGCAAGCCCGATCGACCGGGTCGTCGGCCTTGAACTCGGCGCCGACGACTACATCGCAAAACCCTGCGAACTGCGCGAACTGATGGCGCGGATCCGCTCGGTGCTGCGCCGTAGCGCGCCGGCCAGGGCGGCCGGCCCCGAAGCGGCGGCTGCCAAGGCAGAAAAGGAACAGCTGGTGCGGTTCGGCACCAAATGGCTCGACCTCGAAGCCCAGGCGCTGCGCGACGACGAAGGCAACGAGCATCCGCTGACGGCCTCCGAATTCGGCCTGCTGAAGGTGTTCGCGGCCAATCCCAAACGGGTGCTGTCGCGTGAACGGCTGCTGGAGCTCGCCAATGCGCGCGACGCCGAGGCCTTCGACCGTGCCGTCGACCTCCGCATCATGCGAATCCGGCGCAAGATCGAGATCGACCCGACCAAGCCCGCCGTAATCCGCACCATCAGAGGCGGCGGCTACCTGTTCTCGCCCACCGGCGACAAGGGTTAGCCCTCACTGGCATCAACCCGCTGATGTAGCCCGGATGAAGCGCAGCGAAATCCGGGGCCGGCCACGCGATCGGACCGGCCGATCCCGGATTTCGCTGCGCTTCATCCGGGCTACAAGATTCCGCGAGGCTGGAACTTTTCCGCGCCTGAAATCTCCCCATTTTCCGCACCTTGAAATTACTGGCATTTCTGCCCCGAATGTTTCGTCGCGGGCGCCGCGACGAAACAATTCTCCCCCGCACGAAACCATTTTCCCCTTTGCGTGCAGACATCCCGAAACGTGGGTTAACTATCACTCCTCCCAACGAAGCGACGCCTAACGGCGAACTGGGAGTATGTCATGTCGAACGTCATCGCCATCAACGCTGCAGCAAGCAAGACCATCGCCGCTGCCCGCGCCACATCCGATGAAATGCTGCTGGAGAGTATCGCCGCCGGCGGCCGTACCGCGATGCATGTGCTTTACTCCCGTCATAACGTCCGGGTTTACCGCTTCGTGCTGCGCATGGTGCGCGACACCACGATGGCCGAAGACCTGGTGAGCCAGGTGTTCCTCGACGTCTGGCGTACCGCGAAGCAGTTCGAAGGCCGTTCCCAGGTTTCGACCTGGCTGCTGTCGATCGCCCGTTTCAAGGCGCTGACCGCGCTGCGCCAGCGCAAGCATGAGGATATCGATCAGGAGGACGTGCTCGAGATCGCCGACGGCGCCGACACGCCGGAAGCGTCGCTCGACCGCAGCAACACCAGCGCCATCCTGCGCGCCTGTGTCGCCAAGCTGTCGCCGGCCCATCGCGAGATCATCAACCTCGTCTACTACCATGAGAAGTCGGTCGAAGAGGCCGGCGAGATCATCGGCATTCCCCAGAGCACGGTGAAGACCCGGATGTTCTATGCCCGCAAGCAATTGGCCGACTTGCTTAAGGGCGCCGGCGTGGACAGCCTCGCGGCATAAATTGACGTAATTTCAATTGGTTACAGGGCGACGCGGGTATAAAACGGGCCGGTTTCGACGGACAAAAGATTACCGCCGACGAAACAAATGAAACAATTGACGACATCAGGCGGAAAAACTCGGCCCCTATACCTCTTACCAACAACGCAACACCAACGCCGAACAGGAGAGCGAACATGCTGAAGCCGTCCTTCCGCCTTTTCATTATCCCGCTCGGCGCCGTCTGCACCCTGGCCACGCTGTCCGCCCAGAACGTCTCGCCCCGCGCCCAGCGCGATGGTGGTTCGACGGTGGTCCGCGAACAGGTGACCGATTGCAGCGCCAAGGATCCCCAGGAGGTCTGCGTGATCTCCCCCGACAGCGGAACCAACCTTCGCTGAACCAGTTTCTACTCTGAAGACTTTCTGACCTCCCAAGTTACCTCCAACGACCCGGCCGGGATGCCCCCCAGCCGGGTCGCTTTGCGTTTGGGGCCCCGATTCCGTGAAACCTGTCCCGAGAAATTTCACAGAGACGTGACGCCGCCGGCGCGCGGCTGACGTAACGCCAAAGCGCATCGTCGCGAAGAACATCAAGCGCCCGGCATGGACACTTCCGTCACCGGGCCCGTGATGGACGCTTCCGATGCTCAACCTCGTTCTTGCGCTGCTCGCAGGCGTCGTCACCGTCGCAGCGCCGTGTACGCTGCCGATGCTGCCAATTCTCCTCGGGGCATCGGTCGGCCAGACCGGCAAGGCGCGGCCGGCGATGATCGCGCTCGGCTTTGTGATGTCATTCTCGATGGTGGCATTGCTGCTGGGCGCGATCACCCGCGCCTTCGATTTCGATCCGAACGACTTGCGTACGGGTGCTGCGATCCTGCTGGCAGGCTTCGGGCTGCTGATGATCTGGCCGGCGCCGTTCGAGTGGCTATCGGTCCGGATCGGCGGTTTTGGCGGCAACGCGGTCATATCCCGCCCGGGCGTGATCGGCGGCTTCGTGCTCGGCACCACGCTCGGCCTCGTCTGGACGCCCTGCGCCGGACCGGTACTGGGCTCGATCCTGACGGTGGTCGCGACGTCGAAAGACACCGCCTGGGCAAGCCTGCAGCTGGTCGTCTACGCGGTCGGCGCCAGCTTGCCGATGCTGGCGATCGCCTATGGCGGCCAGGCCGTCACCACCCGGGTTCGCAGCCTCGCGCGGATCGCGCCACGCTTGCAGCAGGGTTTTGGCGTCGTCGTGATCGCCTTCGCTGCCCTCTCCTATCTGCAGTACGACACGCTGATCGTGTCGTGGCTGACCGGATTTTACCCCAACGGCCAGATCGGCCTCTGATCCCCTCGAATGGAGTCTGTCATGAAATTACGATTGCTCGCCGCATCCGCCACGATCATCGCGCTTGGTTTGACCGGCGCAGCGCTGCACGCCTCCAGTGCAGAAACGACGCGCGCGCAGGATGCGCCATTTGCCGTCGCAGCCGCGCAGGCCACCGCGCCCGATTTCGTCGGGCTCGGCAACTGGTTCAACTCGGCCCCGCTGAAACTCGCCGATCTGCGCGGCAAGGTGGTGCTGGTAAATTTCTGGACCCATGGCTGCGTCAACTGCGTCAACGCGTTGCCGCACGTCACCGAGCTCTATGCCAAGTACAAGGACCGCGGCTTTGTCGTGGTCGGCATTCACACCCCGGAATTTCCGTTCGAGCGCTCCGCCGCGAATGTTCAGGCGGCCCTGAAGCGGCACGGCATTACCTACCCGGTGGCGCAGGACAACGACTCGCAGACCTGGAACGCCTGGCACAACCAGTATTGGCCGGCGCAATATATCATCGACCAGAACGGCAAGATCGTGTTCGAGCACGCCGGCGAAGGCCAGTACGAGCAGATCGACCGCACCGTCGGACGGCTGCTGAACGCAGCGAGTTGATCAAGCACTTGGTCTTGTCGCCTCACTGCCGGACACTTTTGCCGCTTGACGTAGCCACGCCGGCCGTGATGTTTGCCGCTGACAATGCATGCTGCGGCAAACCCGGATGAAGTTCGGCTGCGTAAGGGATCCTCGCTCGGCGAAAGGCTGGTCTGGGCGGGCTCCGGCGGAGCGGTGCTGCTGATCGTCGTTCCAGGCCTTGTGACCTGGGCTTCGGGCGGGCCGCCACTCGCCGCTGCGTTCTGGGCAGTGCCGCTTGGGGTATTCCTGATCGGCGTTGCCGCACTCGAAAGCAACGTGGTCTGGATCGTTACGCCCGACGGCATCGCGATCGGCGAGCAGCGTCCGATGGGGCATATCCGCAAGCGACTGATCGGCATTCACGACATCGCCGATGTCAGCGTCTGCAAGAACAGATTCAGCTATCCCAAAAGTTTCAGCCTGCGATGCACGCTTGCATCAGGAGACGTTCTGGTCTCGCCGCCGCTGCCCGACATCACGCGCGTCAACGAAACCGCCGCGACGGTTGCGCGGTTGCTTGACCTTCCTGATACTGCATTCGTCGACAATCCGTTCGATGCCGCCAACACCGAGATCGTTCTTCGCTCGCCGGTCAGTCTCGATGTCGGTTGGCTCATTCGAATGGCCGCACCGCTTCTGGCTACCCTTTGCAGCCTCCCGTTTCTCGTCGCGTTCGGGATTGGCGAGTCGGAGCTGGCGCTCGGACTGCTTTTGCCGCTCGGCCTGATCGTTGCCGTTTCGCTCTATCGCTACACGCACCGACTTTCCGGCACGCGCTGGATCGTCCGGCATGGCGATATCCGCATCGAACGGATTTCGTGGAGCGGCCGGCTATTTGCCGAAACGATAGGGTCAGGCGACATCGCCGGCATCGATGTCGACAAGTCCAATACCAGGGGCCAGACCTTTACCGTCAACATCCGCCTGCACACGGGCCAGACTTTCCACAGCCCCACCAGGCACGATGAAAATGGCGCGCAAGCCGTCCGCGCCGAAATCATTCGGCGTCTGAATGCGCCCGTGGACGCTGGAAAGCCGGCCGGATAGCTGCCCCCTGTTGCAAAGGGCGCAGTACTATCGTCGCATCCGGCGTGATAGGTTCACACCGGACGCAAGATAGGTGGCGCGATGTTCGAAGGTTGGGATGCCGTCGTATTGGCCCGGGCGCAGTTCGCGTTCACAATGTCGTTCCACATCATATTCCCGGCCTTCTCGATCGGGCTCGCCAGCTATCTCGCGGTGCTCGAAGCGCTCTGGCTCGCGACCCGGCGCGAGGTCTTCATCAACCTGTTCAATTACTGGCTGAAGATCTTCGCCGTCGCCTTCGGCATGGGCGTGGTGTCGGGCATCGTGATGTCCTACCAGTTCGGCACCAACTGGTCGGCCTTCTCGGACAAGACCGGCCCCGTGATCGGCCCGATGATGGCCTATGAGGTCTTGACCGCGTTCTTTCTCGAAGCGGGCTTTCTCGGCGTCATGCTGTTCGGGCTGGAGCGCGTCGGTCACAGGCTTCATTTCATGGCGACGCTGATGGTCGCGACCGGCACGTTGATCTCGGCGTTCTGGATTCTCTCCGCCAATTCCTGGATGCAGACGCCGGCCGGCTACGCCATAAATGCCGACGGGCAGTTCGTGGCCGCCGACTGGCTGAAAGTGATCTTCAATCCGTCATTCCCCTACCGTCTCGTGCATATGGTGCTGGCGGCGTATCTGACCACCGCGCTGGTGGTCGGCGCGGTCGGCGCCTGGCATCTGCTGCGCGACCGGCACCTCGCCGGCCCGCGCGTGATGTTCTCGATGGCGATGTGGATGGCGACGTTGGTGGCGCCGATCCAGATTCTGGCCGGCGACCAGCACGGGCTCAACACGCTGGAACATCAGCCCGCCAAGGTGATGGCGATGGAGGGGCATTTCCAGAGCCACAAGGACGGCGCACCGCTGGTGCTGTTCGGCTGGCCCGACATGACCGATGCCAAGGTCAAATACGCGATCGAAATCCCGAAACTTTCGTCGCTGATCCTGAAGCATTCGCTCGACGCACCGCTCGCCGGTCTCGATACCGTGCCGCGTGAAAACTGGCCGCCGGTGCCTATCACGTTCTGGTCGTTCCGCGTCATGGTCGGGCTCGGCTTCCTGATCATGGGACTTGGCCTGTTCAG
>JAIEPP010000312.1 GCA_019748335.1 Xanthobacteraceae bacterium | reverse complement strand
CGGTCGCGGTCCGGCCAGTTCGGCTCGGCGGCGTCGAATTTCAGGAACTGGGTGAACAGCACGGTGGCGATGTCGGCGGCGCCCATCGGCAGACCGGGATGGCCCGATTTCGCCTTCTCGACGGCGTCCATGGCAAGGCCACGGATCGCATTGGCCATACGGTTATGATCGACCTGCGTCATGATGAAAATCCGCTTGAAATGAGGAGGTTGATGGTGATCCGCCCGCCGGCGAATTGCAGCGACATTGTGCCCTGTGGCAAAACTCCGAGGCTGGATAGCACCTCAATCCCGTGAGTCCAAGGCAAGGGAACGCGCTTGCGGTGCGAAAAGTTGCTTAGCGGTGCATAGCTTCGCGTCGGCGTTGCGCTGGCCTCGCTTGCCACGTAAATTTCACCGCGTAACCGCTTGCCGAACCGCCAATTTTGCTGCCCGGCCAGCCGATCGAAAGTGTGCGCTGTCTCTCATGAGTGATCGTTCCGTCAATGGGCCCGGCGCCGCCGAGCCGATCTTTGCCGACATCGACACCGCGAC
Source organism: Xanthobacteraceae bacterium (assembly GCA_019748335.1). Lineage (GTDB taxonomy): Bacteria > Pseudomonadota > Alphaproteobacteria > Rhizobiales > Xanthobacteraceae > Bradyrhizobium. Next base: position 6,494 of record JAIEPP010000312.1, on the reverse strand, counting down.
GCGGCGGCTGATGGCGGCGCTCGATGCCCTGGAATCCGCGGCCGAACGGCGGCGCGAGGCCGACCGCGACGAAAATGAACTGGCAAGCCGGATCCAGGCGCTCGGCGCCGATCGATCGCGGCTGGCCGACGAACTCGACGGCTCGCTGGTGAAGACGCGGCGGCTGGAGCGCACCAATCGCGAGATCGCCGACAGGCTGGACGCCGCGATCGGCACCATCCGCTCGGTGCTCGATGCCGATGCCGGAGAGATTGAATGAGCCACATCAATGTCACCATCAATGGCCGGCAATATCGCATGGCCTGCGAGGAAGGCCAGGAGGTGCGGCTGCTCAAGCTCGCCGAAAGCCTGGAAACGCGGGTCGGAGAGCTGCGCGGCAAGTTCGGCGAGATCGGCGATGCGCGCCTCACCGTGATGGCGGCGCTGACGGTGTGCGATGAATTGCTCGACGCCAACCAGCGGATGCGGGCGCTGGAGGAAGAACTCGATAACCTGCGCAACGTTCGGGCTGCGGCTACCGATCGGGCCCGGACCACGCAAATCGCGGTCGCCAACGCGCTCAACGCTGCCGCTGACCGCATCGAGAAGACCACGCAGGTGCTGAACCGGACCATCGGCGGCGGCGTCGCAATCGGGTGATTCCGGAGGTAGCGCGCGGGCCCATATTTCCCCTCCAGGGGAGCTAGGCCGTGCTTGCCCGTCGTGTACAGCCTTCTGTTACCGCTGGCGGAGCCGGCCCATAATGCCTACATTGGTCGGGCGAAGCTGCGTCGTGCGTCAGGAGCCATAATATCCCCGGGGCCTTATCGATCCTTCCGGGAACTGTCCCTGGCCGGGTCCGTGGACCCGGTCATATGGTGCCCACCTACTTTCGTAGGGAACTCCGGGATCGAGTGCTTCAACGGCGTTCGCGGCTTCGCACTTTTGTTTTTGTCGGTGAGTTTGCTTCTGAAGTCCATCGGGGCATTGCCGTCATACTCCGCGAAGGCGGAGTATCCAGTACGCTGCGGCTTCTCGATTTGATCACGAACGGCTCTGGAATACTGGATCACCCGCCTTCGCGGGTGATGACCCCGAAGATGGTGTCGCATGACGACAACCCTTTCGAAAGCCGACCTCCGCACGGCCGCGCTCGCTAAGCGCGACGCTTTGAGCGACGAGCAGCGCGCCGCTGCGGCGCAGGCCATGGCCAAGCGTGCGCTGCCCTTCGAGATTTCGCCGGGGGCAATCGTTTCCGGCTATTCGCCGATCCGCAACGAGATCGATCCGGTGCCGCTGATGCGACACCTCGCCGAGCTAGGCGCAGAGCTGGCGCTGCCGGCGGTGATGGCGCGCGGCAAGTCGCTGGCCTTTCGCGCCTGGTCGCCCGACGACCGGCTGATGCTGGGACCGCTCGGCATTCCCGAGCCGTCGCCGGCGGCGGCCGAGGTGATTCCGGACATCATGCTGGTGCCGTTGGCGGCGTTCGACCGCCAGGGCCACCGCATCGGCTACGGCGCAGGCCATTATGATTTTACGCTGGAACACCTGCGCAAGGCCAAGGCCATCGTCGCCATCGGCGTCGCCTTCTCGGTGCAGGAAATAAAAGCCGTTCCGGCCCAGCCGCACGACGTGGCGCTGGATTATGTGCTAACGGAAAAGAAAGTGTTCGATTTCCGGAGCTGAACTTTGCGTATCCTCTTTATCGGTGACGTCGTCGGCAAGACCGGCCGCACCGCAATATCCGAACATCTGCCGGGCATGGTGAAAGACTGGTCGCTCGATCTCGTCATCATCAATGGCGAGAATTCCGCCGGCGGCTTTGGCATCACCGAGGCGATCTATCAGGAATTCATCGATGCCGGCGCCGACGCGATCACGCTCGGCAACCACGCCTGGAATCAGAAGGAGGCGCTGGTGTTCATCGAGCGCGCGCCGCGGCTGATCCGGCCCCTGAATTTTCCGCGTCATACGCCGGGCCGGGGCTCGGCATTGATCGATACCAAGAACGGCAAGCGCGCGCTCGTCATCAACGCCATGGGCCGCGTCTTCATGGAGCCCTTGAACGATCCCTTCAATGCGGTGGCCAAGGAACTCGATGCCTGTCCGTTGCGCGAGGCGGCGGATGCGATCGTCCTCGATTTCCACGGCGAGGCCACCAGCGAAAAACAGGGCATGGGCTTTTTCTGCGACGGCCGCGTCAGCCTCGTGGTCGGAACCCACACCCATGTCCCGACCGCCGATCACCAGGTGCTGCCCGGCGGCACCGCCTATATGAGCGATGCCGGCATGACCGGCGATTACGATTCGATCATCGGCATGCAGAAGGAAGAGCCGCTGCATCGCTTCACGACCGGCATTCCCTCGGGGCGGTTCGAGCCGGCCTTCGGTATCGCGACCCTGTCCGGCGTCGCAGTCGAAACCGACGATGTGACCGGGCTGGCCCTGCGGATCGCGCCGGTCCGGGCTGGCGGCCGGCTGGAGCCGGCGGTGCCCAATTTCTGGTTGAGCTAGCCTGCGACACTTTGCCGTGCTTTGATGCGCCGGGAATTGGCGCTCGATCCGGGGACAACCCTTGGCGGTCAAGCACGTGGAACGTCGTTTGGCGGCGGTGGTCGCGGCGGATGTCGCCGGCTACAGCCGCTTGATGGGTAGCGACGAAGAGCGGACGCTGGCCGATCTGAAACATGTCAGGGCGACACTGATCGATCCGGCCATCGCCGATCATCGCGGCCGCATCGTCAAGACTTCCGGCGACGGGCTGCTGGTCGAATTCGCCAGCGCCGTCGATGCGGCGCGCTGCGCGGTCGAAGTCCAGCGCGCGATGGCGGAACAGAACGCTCATGTGCCGAAGGCCCGCCGCATCGAATTCCGTATCGGTATTCACGTCGGCGACATCATCATCGACAACGACGATATCTTCGGCGACGGCGTCAACATCGCCGCACGTCTTGAAGGCATGGCCGAACCCGGCGGCATCTGCATCTCCGACGACGCGCACCGGCAGATCCGCGGCAAGGTCGACATCGACTTCGGCGATCTCGGTTCGCAGGCGCTGAAGAACATCGCCGAGCCGATGCGGGTCTGGCAGGTCCGCGTTGGCGGCGAGCCGGCGTCGGTGCCTCCGCGGCATGCCGCCCCTGGCCCTGCAAAAATTCCGGAACTCGCACCGAGCCAGCTTCCGCCGCTACCCGACAAGCCGTCGATCGCGGTGCTGCCGTTCGACAATTTGAGCGGGGATCGCGAGCAGGAATATTTCGCCGACGGCATGGTCGAGGAGATCATCACGGCGCTGTCGCGGTTCAAGTCGCTGTTCGTGATCGCACGCAATTCGAGCTTCGCCTACAAGGGCAGGGCTGTCGATATCAAGCTGATCGGGCGCGAACTCGGCGTGCGCTATGTGCTGGAGGGCAGCGTCCGCAAGGTCAGTCAAAAGGTTCGCATCAGCGGTCAGTTGATCGAGGCGGCGACCGGCAATCACATCTGGGCCGACCGGTTCGACGGCGTGCTGGAGGATATCTTCGGTTTGCAGGATCGGATCGCGACTGGCGTGGTCGGGTTGATCGCGCCCAGACTGGAGCAGGCCGAGATCGAGCGGGCGCGGCGCAAGCCGACGGAAAAGCTCGACAGCTACGATTTCTACCTGCGGGGTGCTGCGTTGCTGCACCAGTGGTCGTCACTGACGGACGCGCAGGCTTTTTTCGAAAAGGCGATCGAGCGCGATCCGGAATATGCGGCGGCCCATGCCATGGTCGGGTGGATGTGGATGGCGCGACAGGCCATCAACGGCCTGCCGCTCGATGCCGGGCAGCGTACCGCCGCGATCCGGCATGCGCGGCTGGCGACACGCCTTGCCGACGAAGACGCATTCGTGCTGGCGACGGCCGGTCACGTCATGGCCTATCTCGCCCATGAATACGATCTCGGCGTTTCCATGATTGAGCAGGCGATCGATCTCAACCCGAACCTCGCCATTGTCTGGTTTTCGCGCGGCTGGGTTTCGTTGATGTGCGACGAGACCGAACGCGCGATCGAAAGCTTTGACCGCATGCTCCGGCTCAGTCCGCTGGATCCGCTGCGTGTCAGCGCCTGGAACGGCACCTCGCATGCGTTCTTCTCGCTGGCGCGCTACGAGGAGGGTTGCGCCGCGGCGCTGAAATCCATCCAGTTCAATGTCAACGCGCACTCGCTGGGTGCGTTCATCATCAATGCCGTGCGCGCCGGACGTCCCGGCGAGACCCAGAAGGCGGTCGGCCGGCTCCTGAAGATTGCGCCGGGTTTTCGAACCTCGCATGTGACCGAAGCCTACCCGGTGCGCCGCGCCCACCGCCGCGATGAAATCGCAAACGCACTGCGCGACGCCGGCCTGCCGGACTAGCAAACCCGCAAACTACTCCGCCGTCTGCTTGCGCAGTTCCGCGACGTCCTGCGCCGTCAGCTTCGAGCCCTTGCTGCCGAAACGTCCCGTGACGTAGTTGGCGACGGCGGCGATCTCGTCGTCGGAATAGGCGTTGCCGAACGCCGGCATCGACAGCGCGCCTTCGGGCGTGTGGCGCTTGGTGCCTGTTATCACGATCTGCGCCACGTTGGTGGCGCCGGGATCGTTGACCGCCCACGCACCGGTCAGCGTCGCCATCGGCGAGATCGCGCTTTCGCCGGTCCAGCTATGGCAACTGACGCAGGCGCCCTGGAACACCATCTTGCCGCGGGCCTCCTGCGAGCCGTCCTTGTGCGAAGGAGATGCCGGCGGCGCCAGGGTGGCCGGCAGATCGGGCGAGGCCGATGGCGGCACGCTGCGCAAATAGGTGACGATCGCCTTGATGTCTTCCGGGGCCAGGTAACGGAGGCTGTTGTCGACGGCCTCGCCCATCGGTCCTGACGCGGTGCCGTGGCCGGCGGCGTGTCCGAGCGAGAGATAGGAAATCAGGTCGTCGTCGCGCCAGCCGCCGACACCGGTGGCCTTGTCCGAGGAGATGTTGAAGGCGCGCCAGCCCGCAGTTACGGCGCCGGCGAATTTCCTGCGGTTGTTGAGCGCGAACGCCAGATTGCGCGGCGTATGGCATTCGCCGCAATGGGCGAGCGCTTCGGCGAGATAGGCGCCCCGGTTCCATTCCGCGCTCTTCGAGGCGTCCGGCTCGTATCGCGTGTCAGGGTTGAAAATCTCCGACCAGAACATCATCGCCCAGCGCTGGTTGAATGGGAATGATAGCGTATTGGCAGGCGGCGTCGCGCGCACCGGCGGCAGGCTGAACAGATAGGCCTTGATCGCCAGCGCGTCGGCGTCGCTGAGATAGGTGTAGGAGGTATAGGGCATCGCCGGGTAGAGCCGGGCGCCGTCGCGGCGCTTGCCGCTGTGAACCGCGTTGAGGAAATCCTGGTCGCTGTAATTGCCGATGCCGGTTTCCTTGTCAGGCGTGATGTTGGTCGAATAGAGTGTGCCGAACGGCAGCTTGAAGCCGAGACCGCCGCTAAACTTCTTGCCGCCCTGGGTGGTGTGGCAGACCATGCAGTCGGCGGCCTTGGCGAGATATTCACCGCGCTCGACCAGGGTCGCCTGCGCCAGCGCCTTCGGAACGCCGGTCGGATCGGCCTCCTTGTAGTCCTTCAGTTCGACCCGCGGGCCGCCGGCAAACGCCATCGGATCGGGGCCGCGAATGACCCAGACCGCGATCAGGCCCGCGGCCACCACGATGCCGACGATGCTGGTGAGAATACGACGCGTGCCCGGGCTCATGCTTTTTTCCCCGCGATCAAGGAGCGATCGATCGGTAATCTGCGCAAGGCGACGCCGGTCGCGGCATAGATCGCATTGCGCAGAGCGGGCGGTCCTGCCGTGGTGCCGGTCTCGCCGATACCGCCGGGCATTTCGCCGCTCTTGACGACGTGAACCGCGATCTTGGGCGCCTGATCGATCCGCAGCATCCGGTAGTCGTTGAAGTTGGATTGCTGGACCCGCCCCTTGTCGATGGTGATCTCGCCATAGAGCGCGGCGGTGAGGCCGAAGATCAGTCCACCTTCGACCTGCGCCATGATGGTGTCGGGATTGATGGCGATGCCGGTATCCACCACCGAGGTCACGCGGCGCAACTTGATCTCGCCCTGCTCGTCGACCTCGGCTTCCACCACGGTGGCGATGAAACTCGCAAAAGACGGCTGCAGGCAGACGCCGCGTCCGACGCGCGGCGGCAGCGGCTGGCCCCAACCGGCTTTTTCCGCGGCGAGATTGAGCACCGACAGGAAGCGCGGCTGGTTTGCCAGCATCCCGCGGCGAAATTCGATCGGGTCCTTGCCTGCCTTGCGCGCCAGCTCATCCATGAAGCTTTCGACGGCAAACACGTTGTTGTTCGGGCCGACCCCGCGCCAGAATCCGGTCGGTACCGCCGGCGGCTCGGCCCGCACATATTCGACATGGACGTTCGGGATCTCGTAGGGCACGTCGGTCGCGCTATCGATGGCGTCGATGTCGATACCCTTCTGGAACGCCGGCGGCAGCCAGCGCGCCAGGATCGCAGCAC
>JAIEPP010000194.1 GCA_019748335.1 Xanthobacteraceae bacterium | reverse complement strand
GAACAGCCGGTGATCTTCAGGCTGCCGTCCGCCTGCGCCTCCAGCGTGTAGAGCGCTTCCCAGGCCTCGCCATTGGCGTCGACGATGTGGACGCGCTGGGCAATGCTGCCGCCGGCGGCGCGCGCCTCGCCGAATTCGAAGCGCTTGTGGCGATAGACCGGCGTATAGCTGTTCTGGACCATGGACATGAAGATGTCGGCTTGCGGAAACAATTGCCGGATCGCCGGCGCCGCATAGGAATAGGCCGTCGCGGCATCGTCGCGGCCGAGCGCCTGCTCCTGCGCGCGGATTACGCCTTGTGCCGCGGCGACGTCGTCGGCGGCCGACCCCGGTGAAGCAACGCCGATTAGAATGGCGATCATCAAAACAAGTGCGCGCATGCAAATGCCTCCGATGGACGGTGGTTGCGACGGTGCAATCGAGCTGAATTTATACGCGCACGAAGCCAGGCGGAAGTGGCTATCCGCCGAGCGCCAGCCGTCGCTGGCCGGAGGCGGTCAAGCCGAGTTCACCGAGCCGCCTCACTGCGTAGCCGATGCCGACCAGGCGCTCCCAGTGCAACTGCGGAATTTCCTGTTGCGCCTCGCCCTTACCGACCTCGATCAGGGACGCGAACTCCTCGGCGCTCAGGGCGGGATGAGTGTCCGTCATCGCGTGTCCTCGTCGGTGAATACCTTGAAACTGACCAGCGTGTTCGGCCCGAACGTCTGGGTGATCGGAACGTCGGAGGCATCGCGTCCCTGCGCGATCAGGACGCGGCCGATCCGCGGCACGTTGTTGCGCGGATCGAACATGCGCCAGTGGCCGCCGATATAGGCTTCGAACCAGCCGGCGAAATCTCCGACGGCCCAGGGCTTCGGCGTGCCGATGTCGCTGAGATACCCGGTGCAGTAGCGCGCGGGAATGTTCATGCAGCGGCAGAACGTGATGGCGAGATGGGCATAGTCGCGGCAGACGCCCTTGCCCTCGTTGTAAGCCTCCCATGCCGTCTTGGTGACGCGCGCGTGCTCATAGCCGAAGGCGATATGGCGGTGGACGAAATCGCAGATCGCCTGGACGCGGGCGCCGCCCGGCGGCGTCTTCTCGAACAGCTTCCACGCCACGTCCGAGAGCCGGTCGGTCTCGCAATAGCGGCTGCCCAGGAGATAGACCAGGGTGTCGGCGGGCAGATCCTCGACGGCATGCTGAATGGCGGAAGGGAAGGTCGGGTCGGGCAGGCCGCTGTCGCGGACCACGCCGTCGGCGGCCAGCCGCATCCGCCCCGCCGGCGCGACCATGCGGCTGCACCAGTTGCCGAACATGTCGCGATAGGGCGTAATTTCGACCGCGGGCTCGGTGGTGAGAAAGTCCGGCACGATGACATCGGAGGCGCGGCTGAAATGCGTCCCCAGCACCATGATCATGGGCGTCGGCTGCGGAAAGTCGTAGAGCATTTCGAATCCAACACGGAGCTTCATCGAAATACTTTCCTCGTTGCTAAGCTCTTGAGATGGCTATGAGGCCGCCAGATGCAAGGCTTTTGCCGTTTATACGGTCAAATGGGCGCATCTGGCGAGAAAATGATAGCTAATTGCCGGGAAAGCGCGCACGGTACGGCGATGTCCCAAACGTCAGACCGGTCCATGCGCGGAGACGCTCGTCTATGACGACGCGCTCGCGACGGGAAACGATTCATTTCAGGCATTCGTTCCACCTCAAGGGCATCGATCGCCCGTTGCCGGCCGGCGCCTATGAGGTCGTCACCGACGAGGAGATGATCGAAGGCCTTTCTTTTGCGAGCTACCGGCGCGTCGCCACCATGATCATGGTGCCGTGCGCGGCGCCGCGCCAATCGTCGACGGAAATGATCTCGATCGGTTCGGTTGACCTCTCCGACGCGCAGCGTATCGACGCGAGTGCGCCTCGTGAGTGAAACCCCGATCGATCTCGACAAGCACCGCGGCATGGCGGCGCAGAAGGCGACCGATATCCGGCGCGTCGTTGCCGACGTCGAGGTCAATGCAAAGCTGCTGCGCGACAAGCAGGGCGTCGTCGAAATCCAGCTGCTCGCCGTGCCGGCGGAGACCATGCCCGAGGCGGTGGCCAAGGCACGTTACGTCCTCAATCTCTATTCCGCCAGCCTTGCGGCATCGGACACGCATCATCGCGACCTCGTCGCGGTGGTGCTGGCCGACCTCACCCGGCTTGCCGGGGAAGGCTGAACGACCAGCAATTCTGATCCCGCGCGTCCGACGTACCGTCGAACGGCCCAACCGAAAGCACCTGATGCAAAATCTCTCGCCTCGCCACGTCAAAACCGAAGAGTCGACCCGACTCGGCGTCACGTCCGGCTGGTATTCGACCAAGGTCAGCGGCACCTTCGTTTCCGGCCCGCACGATTCCGAATCCGACTGCCTGCGCAAGATCGCCGAGATCGATCCGCCGCCGGCCAAGAAAAAGCGATGAGCGGCATATCAGGTTCGACCGCCGCTTCGCACCCGGAGGAAACCCCGATGACGCTCTCACGCGGCAATGTTGGCGGCTACGAATACAATCGCATGGTGCTGCTGTTCTCCATGATGAACGGGGCCGCCGAAGTTCCCTGTGCCATCAGCGCCTCGGCGATGGACGATCTGGATCACGTGAAACGGACGCCACCGGAGCGGCGCGAGGCGCAGTTCCTGCGCCTGCGCGATCGCATCGAACAATGCGCGTCGCGCAAATTCGAAGCTCGGGAGTTCGAAGGCAATCCCGCCGGCATCATCTTGCGCAGCATCGATTTCCGCGGTTAGCGTGAATATAAGTCCGCACCTTGCGGAACTCTGCGGCTTCGGCTCCGTTGCCAACCGATCCCCAAGCGTAGCGGGATTGGTGACCCGCCACAGTCAGCAGCCCCACAATGATCAAATCTCTCATGCCCTTCGCGGTATTCGCGGTTCTGGGAGCATCGCTGCTCGCTTTGCCGGGTTTCGCCCCCGAAGTGAAAGCGAACGAAGTGGTTGCTCTTGCCAAGGCTGACCGGCTCGCCATCCATCCCGTTGCCGGAAATTGCGCCAGCCAGATCTGGCCGAACATCGCATCGACCTGCCTGCGCCAAACGGGATCGGATATCGCTGTTCGCGAGGCCCGCCTGGTGACCGCTAAGCGCGAGCCATGATGCCTCTGGATCACGTGCTTTTGCCACCCGTCATCCTTGTCGTCGAGGACGAGATGCTGCTGCGGATGCGGGCGGTCGATATGGTCGAGGATGCCGGCTATGTCCCGGTCGAGGCTGTCGACGCGGACGAAGCGCTCGCCATCCTCCAGTCCAGGTCCGATATCGCGCTGCTGTTCACCGATATTCAGATGCCGGGCAGCATGAGCGGCCTGGAGCTTGCACTCGCCGTCCATGGGCGCTGGCCGCGGATCAAGATCATCCTGGCTTCGGGGCAATTGAAGCTGTCACAGAGCGAGATACCTGAAAACAGCCGCTTCTTCGGAAAACCGCTGGATTCCAGCGAAATGATCGCGGAAATCCGGGAAATGCTCGGCCATGCCTGACTTTGGCGGATCCAAAGTCGTCATCCCGGCACCGTTTTTGTGCAGCCTGCCGCAATCGTTACCTGTAAGAAGTGACCGAAACCCGACAGATGGTGGTACTCTTTGTCAATGTTGAAAACCGGCCATGATCTGATCGACGCCGGCTTGGCGTCCGATCCGGCGTCTCCCCAGGAACTGCTGGCGGCAGAAAACGTGAGCCTGCGGCTGTTGCTGACGCAGGCCAAACTCAGCGCCGAGACGCTGCTGGCACAGGCCGGTATCGACGCCAAGGAGCGCGAAGCCGCCGACAAGCTTCAGAAACTCATCCTGGAAGAACTACATCATCGGATCAAGAACACGCTCGCGACCGTAGGCGCCATTGCCTCGCAAAGCCTGCGCAATGCGCCGAGTATGCAGGATGCGCAGCACGCGATCGAGGGGCGATTGCTGGCGCTCGGCCGGGCTCACGATCTTCTGCTGCAGGTGCGCTGGACCGGCGCCGATTTGCAAAAAATCGTCCGCGGCGCGACCGAACCTTTCGACAATGCGGACAGGCCGCGGTTTTCGATCAACGGCCCTGTTGTCGAAATCGCGTCAGGCGCCGTCATCGCGATCGCGATGACCCTCAATGAACTCTGCACCAACACCACGAAATTCGGTGCGTTGTCGGTGCCCGATGGCCATGTAGACATCAGTTGGGTCGTGGACGCGGGGCGATTGCGGTTCACCTGGAAAGAACTGGACGGACCGGTGGTCATGGCGCCGACCCGACAGAGTTTCGGCACGCGCCTGATCGAAACGCTCGGCAGGCAACTGAAAGGCGACGTCAAGCTCGCCTATGCGCCTGATGGCTTCGCCTATGTGCTCGACGTTCCCCTGGCTTCTCTCAAAGCGTGAGCCACGCGCACGCCTTCTTGGTTTGACGCGTTTTCTTTACGCGAACCGGCGCGCACCCCCGGATCAAAACGTCGGTGGCGTGCAGGCGCTGATGACTTCGCAAGGCTTGGCGCCGACGCAGCGGAAGCGGTGCGGGCGGCGGCTTTCGAAATAATAGGCATCGCCGGGATCGAGGATGCGGCGCTCGTCGTCGATGGTCACTTCGAGCCGGCCCGAGACCACGACGCCGCCTTCCTCGCCCTCATGGGTCAGCGGCACCCGCCCGGTGTCGCTGCCCGGCTCATAACGTTCTTTGAGAATTTGCAGGCTGCGGCCGAACAGGTTGTCGCCGACCTGGCGGTAGGAGATCGGCTTCTTGCCGATCTCGGTCAGTTCGTCGGAACGATAGAACGCCTTGCGCGGCCGCTCCGGTTCGATGGCAAAGAATTCGGCCAGTCCCATCGGGATACCGTCGAGGATACGCTTGAGCGCGCCGACCGACGGGTTCATCTGGTTGGATTCGATCAGCGAAATCGTCGAATTGGTGACGCCCGAGCGCTTCGCCAGTTCGCGCTGCGACAGCTTGTGACGACTCCGGACGAACCGCAGCCGTCCACCGATATCGACGCTCATCGCAAATCCCTGTTGCAAGTGTTTCGGATCGAACAAATATGATCTTGCGGGGCTAGTAAAATCAATAGCTTATAGGGTCGCAGAAAAGGACTTGTTGTGCCTTCTCAACCGTGGCCCGCTACGAGTCTGGGTTTGACGCGTTTTCTGACGTGAACCGGTATCCACTTCACTTGAGAACGCTTTTGCAGCAGCTGCCACTCAAGGAGCGACGCCGTGACCGTTCATCAGATTCCGAACACCCTGAAAACCGACTCGTTCTGGATGCCGTTCACGGCCAACCGGCAGTTCAAGGCCGCGCCCCGCCTGTTCGCCTCCGCCGAGGGCATGCACTACACCACCGTCGACGGCCGCAAGGTGATCGACGGCTCGGCCGGCCTGTGGTGCGTCAATGCCGGCCACGGCCGCCGCCAGATCGCCGCCGCCGTCGAAAAGCAGCTGATGGAGCTCGACTTCGCGCCCTCGTTCCAGATGGGCCATCCGCTGGCGTTCGATTTCTCGGAAAGATTGGCGGCCATCGCACCGAAGGGACTCGATCGGATCTTCTTCACCAATTCGGGTTCTGAATCGGTCGACACCGCGCTGAAGATCGCGCTCGCCTATCAGCGCGCCGCCGGTCAAGCGACCCGGACGCGCCTGATCGGCCGCGAGCGCGGCTATCACGGCGTCGGCTTCGGCGGCATGTCGGTCGGCGGCATGGTGAACAACCGCCGCGCCTTCGCGACCCATCTGCCCGGCGTCGACCACATCGGACACACCTACGACCTCGCCCGCAACGCCTTTTCGAAGGACCTGCCAGCGCATGGCGCCGAACTCGCCGACGATATCGAGCGGCTGGTCGGCCTCCATGGCGCGGAAACCATTGCCGCCGTCATCGTCGAGCCGGTGCCCGGTTCGACCGGCGTGCTGCCGCCGCCGAAAGGTTACCTGCAGCGGCTGCGCCAGCTCTGCGACAAGCACGGCATCCTGCTGATCTTCGACGAAGTCATCACCGGCTTCGGCCGCCTCGGCACCCCGTTCGCCGCCGATTATTTCGGCGTCACCCCCGATTTGATGACCACCGCAAAAGGCATCACCAACGGCACCGTGCCGATGGGCGCGGTGTTCTGCAGCCGCAAGATCCACGACGGGCTGATGGTCGGCCCGGAAAACGCGATGGAGCTGTTCCACGGCTACACCTATTCGGCGCATCCGGTGGCGTGCGCCGCGGGCCTCGCGACGCTCGACATCTACAAGGACGAAGGGTTGCTGACGCGCGGCGCTTCGATCGCCGAATATTGGCGCGATGCGCTGCATCAGCTCAAGGGCCTGCCGAACGTGATCGACATCCGCAACATCGGCCTGATGGGCGCGGTCGAACTCGCCCCGCGCAAGGACGCGCCGGGCGCGCGCGGCTATGACCTGATGGTCGATTGCTTCAACCGTGGCCTTTACTTCCGCCAGAGCGGCGATGCGGTCGCGGTGTCGCCGCCCCTGATCGTCGAACGCAGCCATATCGACGAGATGGTCTCGATTCTCGGCGACGCCATCAAGCGGGTGGCCTGATCCTTGCTCGAAGAGAACCGCCGGGATCCCGGTTCTGATTGAATCAGAACCGGGCTCTGCTGTTTTTTGACGCGTTTTCTACCGCAGATAAGTCTACGCAATCTGCGTAAACTTGATTGCTTTGCGAACCGGCGTCCACTTCGCTCGAAAACGCTATTGTGCCGGCGGTGCTGCGGCAGGAGTCGGATAAATCGTGAAGGTCATCGTTCTCGGCAGCGGCGTCATCGGCGTCACCACGGCCTATTATCTGGCCCGTTCCGGCCATGAAGTAACGGTCGTCGACCGCCAGCCGAAGCCGGCGCAGGAAACCAGTTTCGCCAATGCCGGCGAAGTGTCGCCCGGCTATTCCTCGCCCTGGGCTGGCCCCGGCGTGCCGGTCAAGGCCATCAAGTGGCTGTTGATGCGGCACGGGCCGCTGGTGATCTGGCCGAAGCTCGATCCGATCATGTGGATCTGGATGCTGAAGATGCTGCG
>JAIEPP010000297.1 GCA_019748335.1 Xanthobacteraceae bacterium | reverse complement strand
GTGGACGGCCGCGTGCTGAACACCTGGAAGAGCGCTGACGGCCTGTTCACCGTGGATATGGGCGAGCCGCGCTTTGCCTGGAACGAGATACCGCTCGCCGAGGAGTTCCGCGACACCCGTGCGATCGAACTGCAGATCGGTCCGATCGACAAGCCGATCCTGCATTCGCCGTCGGTGGTCAGCATGGGCAATCCGCACGCGATCTTCTGGGTCGACGACGTCAACGCCTACGACCTCGAGCGTTTCGGGCCGCTGCTGGAAAATCACCCGATCTTCCCCGATCGCGCCAATATCACGCTGGCCCATATCGTCGACCGCGACCATATCACGATGCGGACCTGGGAGCGCGGCGCCGGTCTGACCCGGGCCTGCGGTTCGGCGGCCTGCGCCACGGCGGTTGCGGCGGCGCGGCTGAAGCGGACCAACCGCACCGTCGAGATGAGTTTGCCGGGCGGCAAGCTCTCGATCGAATGGCGCGAGCGCGACGACCACGTGCTGATGACCGGCACCGCCGATTTCGAGTACGAAGGCCGTTTCGACCCGGCGCTGTTCGCCTCCGTTGCTTAACTTTGGTCGCCTGAGACGATGAGCGTCGACGTCCTCACCTTCGGCTGCCGCCTCAACGCCTTCGAATCCGAAGTGATCGCGCAAGAAGCGGAGCGCGCCGGGCTTTCCGATACCATCGTCATCAACAGCTGCGCCGTCACCAACGAGGCGGTGGCGCAGGCCCGGCAATCGATCCGGCGGCTGAAGCGCGAGCGCCCCGAGGCGCGCATCGTCGTCACCGGCTGCGCCGCGCAGACCCAGCCGGAAATGTTTGCCGAAATGGCTGAGGTCGATCGCGTCGTCGGCAATGACGAGAAGATGCACGGTGAAACCTGGCGCAATGCGCGCGCGGCGTTCGACGGCGGCTTTGGCATCGAGACCAGCGAGAAGATCGCAGTCGCAGACATCATGGCGGTGCGCGAGATGGCGCCGCATCTGCTCGACGGTTTCAAGACCGGCCTGCCACGGGTATTCGTGCAGGTGCAGAACGGCTGCGATCACCGCTGCACCTTTTGCATCATTCCTTACGGCCGCGGCAATTCACGCTCGGTGCCGATGGGTGCCGTGGTCGATCAGGTGCGCGCGCTAACCGAGCGCGGTCATGCCGAGATCGTGCTGACCGGCGTCGACATGACGAGCTACGGCGCCGATCTGCCAGGCACGCCCAGGCTCGGGCAGCTCGCGAAGCAGATTTTGCGGCATGTGCCGGAGTTGAAGCGGCTTCGAATCTCGTCGATCGATTCGATCGAGGCCGACCGCGACCTGCTCGACGTGATTGCCGACGACGCGCGGCTGATGCCGCATCTGCATCTGTCGCTGCAGTCGGGGGACGATATGGTCCTGAAGCGGATGAAGCGGCGGCATTCGCGGAACGATGCCATCGCGTTCTGCGCGCAGGTGCGGCGGCTGCGCCCGGACATTGCGCTCGGCGCCGATATCATCGCGGGCTTTCCGACCGAGACCGAGGAGATGTTCGCGCGTTCGCAGGACCTGGTGGATGAATGCGAGCTCACCTTCCTGCATGTGTTTCCCTATTCGAAACGCCCGGGAACGCCGGCGGCGCGGATGCCGCAGGTCGCAAGCGAGGCGATCAAGGAACGCGCCAGGCGATTGCGCGCGACGGGTGAGGCGGCGTTGCGGAGGCGGCTGGCGGCGGAGGCGGGTGCCACGCGCCAGGTTTTGATCGAGAGTGGAAAACAGGGGCGGACCGAGCATTTCCTCCCCGTGGCGATTGAAGGCGAAGCGCCGGGTGCGGTGATGGCGCTGACGATCAGCGGCAATGACGGCGCGCGGCTGACGGTGTGAGCCACTAATACCGCTGTCATCGCCCGGCTTGACCGGGCGGCCCAGTACGCCGCGGCTTCTCGATTCAATCAACCGCCTCTGGAATACTGGATCATCCGCTTTCGCGGATGATGACAGCCGAGATTAGGAGAGGGGAAGTGAGCGGGCGCCGCCGCTACTCCCCGTTCCACCCACACTTGCGCAACCGCTCGTGCATGTGTTCCGGCGCCGGCGCCACCACGTGCACCGGCTCCTTGTTCTTCGAAATCGGAATCCCGATCTCGCGGGAATGCAGATGCAGGATCGGTTCGCCGAATCTTGGTCCGGTGCCGTAGATGTTGTCGCCGACGATCGGCCAGCCCGTCGCCGAGGTGTGGACGCGCAGTTGATGGGTGCGGCCGGTGACCGGCTCCAGCGCCAGCCAACAGAGGCCGTCGCCGCGGCCGCAGACCTTCCAGTTTGTGACGGCTTTTTGACCGTCCGGATCCGGTTTCTGCCACCAGCCGCGTTCCTCGTTGAGGCGGCCGAGCGGCATGTCGATGGTGCCTTCGTCCTCGGTGGGGCCGCCCTCGACCACCGCCCAGTAGGTCTTTGAAATCTTGCCGTGCTTGAACAGCAGCCCGAGCGAGGCGGTGGCCTTGCGGTGGCGTCCCAGCACGAGACAGCCGGAGGTGTCCTTGTCGAGCCGGTGGGCCAGCACCGGTGGCCGCGGCAGGCCGAATCGGAGGCCGTCGAACGACGCCTCCAGATTGGCGCCGCCCTTGGGGCCGCGATGCACCGGCAGGCCGGCGGGCTTGTTGATGACCAGCATCAGGCCGTCGCGGTGGAGCACGCGGGCCTGGATTTCCTCCGCCGAAAGGCCCGGGATATCAAACGATTTCCCGCGGACATCAGGCGATGCCGGGGGAACATCGAGCGGCTTGTTGTGACTTTCGTTCATGGCGCGAAACCGCTAACACAGCCCCGACATGAACGATACCACTCCCGAAACCCCGAAATTGAGCTGGTGGCGGCGGCTTTCCAGCGGCCTGAAGCGGACCTCGAGTTCGCTCGGCACGGCCGTGGCCGACCTCGTCACCAAGCGCAAGCTCGACCGCGCCATGCTCGACGATATCGAGGACGTGCTGCTGCGCGCCGATCTCGGTACCGAAGTCGCGGGCCGCATTGCCAATGCCGTCGGCACCGGCCGCTACGACAAGGCGATCTCGGCGGATGACGTCAAGACCGTCGTTGCGACCGAAGTCGAAAAAGTGCTGGCGCCGGTCGCAAAGCCGCTGGAGATCGATTCGTCGCAAAAGCCGTTCGTCATTCTGGTGGTCGGCGTCAACGGTTCCGGCAAGACCACCACGATCGGGAAGCTCTCGGCCAAGCTGAGCGCCGAGGGGCGCAAGGTGATGTTGGCGGCCGGCGACACCTTTCGTGCCGCGGCCATCGAGCAATTGAAGGTCTGGGGCGAGCGCACCAAGTCGCCGGTCATTGCGGGGACGCAGGGCTCGGACTCCGCGAGTCTCGCCTTCAATGCGCTGACCGCGGCGAAAGAACAGAATATCGACGTGCTGCTGGTCGATACCGCGGGTCGGTTGCAGAACAAGGCCGAGCTGATGAACGAGCTGGAAAAGGTCGTTCGCGTCATCAAGAAGGTCGATGCCTCGGCGCCGCATGCGGTGCTGCTGGTGCTCGACGCCACGGTGGGACAAAATGCGCTGTCGCAGGTCGAGGCATTTCATCGTACCGCTGGGGTCACGGGCCTGGTGATGACCAAGCTCGACGGTACGGCGCGCGGCGGCATTCTGGTGGCGCTGTCGGAGAAATTCAAACTGCCGGTGCATTTCATCGGCGTCGGCGAAGGCGTCGACGATCTGGCGCCGTTCACGGCGCGGGATTTTGCCAACGCGATTGCAGGAATCGAAAGTTAATATGGACAAGACCCAGCCGCATCCGCTGTTCAAGCTTGCAACCGAACTCGGTCCGTTGCTCGTGTTCTTTGTCGCCAACGCCAAAGGCAACCTGTTCGTCGCCACCGGCGCCTTTATGGTGGCGATCATCGTGGCGATGATCGCGTCCTATGTGGTGACGCGGCACATCCCGATCATGGCTGTCGTCACCGGCGTCATCGTCATCGTGTTCGGCACGCTGACCCTGGTGCTGCACGACGAGACTTTCATCAAGCTGAAGCCGACCATCATCTATGGCCTGTTCGCCGCGATCCTCGGCGGCGGGTTGTTGTTCGGCCGCTCCTTCATCGCCATCATGTTCGACCAGATGTTCAACCTGACGCCGCAGGGCTGGCGGATCCTGACGATGCGCTGGGCGCTGTTCTTCTTCGGCATGGCGATTTTGAACGAAATCATCTGGCGCACCCAGTCGACGGATTTCTGGGTGAATTTCAAGGTATTCGGTGTCACGCCGCTGACGATGGTGTTTGCGATCGCGCAGATGCCGCTGACCAAGCGTTACCATCTGGAACCGGCCACGCTCGAAGCGAGCGAGGCGGACGGCGGGGATATCAGCAAGCGCTGAAGCTTGCGCCGCCGCGCCCCCTCTCCCGCTTGCGGGGGAGGGTTGGGGTGGGGGTGCTTCAGCGAGTGAGACTGCCCGAGTGGAGAGAGCCCCCACCCGCCCCGCGCTTTGCGCGGGTCGACCTAAGAGCGAGCTTCGCTCGTCTCGACCCCCGCAAGCGGGAGAGGTAAACGAGAGCTGAGCAAAGAAAAACGCACCGGCGCGAAGCGCCGATGCGTCTTCCAGATCAGGTGGAGCGAAGATCAGCTCTTCTGCTTGGCGATGATCTTGTCCTTGATCCCGTCATAGGTCTTCTGCGGGACGATATCCTTGCTCACCAGGTCGTCCTTGCCCTTGTAGGGGCGGCCCGCGATGATCTTGGCCGAATAGGCCTTGCCGATGCCGGGCAGCGCGTCGAGCTGGTCGGCGGTTGCCGAATTGATGTCGAGCAGCTCGACCTTCGGGGCCGGCGCCATCTTCGATTCGGCGGCGGGGGCCTTCGGGGCCGGCGCCATCATCTTGCTGTCGGATTTGGCGGCGGGCTGCGCGGTCTGGGCCATCGACGGGGTCGCCGTCAGCATGCCCAAGGTGAGCGCGGTTGCGAGAACGGAAGCGAGCGTGAAATGACGCATAGAAGTGTCCCTCCAAGGACGGTTTAAGTAACGCCATCAAGCTAGCTTCGGATTCGTGGCGGCGCCATGGCCCCAGAATGAACGGCAGATAAAAGCGCGGAAATATTTGCGCTTACGTCCCCGCTTTCAGCGCCTTCTCGATCTCGACCCGCAGTACGCTGTCGATATTCTCAGGCGTCACCGGCCCGACCATCTTGTAGAGGATGGTGCCTGCGCGGCCGACCACAAAGGTCTCGGGCACGCCGTAGACGCCCCACTCGATCGAGCCGCGGCCGTTGGCATCGACGCCGACGATCCCGAACGGATTGCCGTAGCGGCCGAGGAAGCGGCGGGCGTTGTCGGGGGAATCCTTGTAGTTGATGCCGACGACCTGCAGCCGCTTGTCCTTGGCCAGTTGCACAAACAGCGGCGCCTCGTCGTGGCATGGCACGCACCAGGATGCCCAGACGTTGACGATGCTGACCTTGCCCTTGAGCGCAGCGGGATCGAGCCCGGGCACCGCCGTGCCGTTGACCGTAAGGCCCTCCAGCGCCGGCAGCGCCGTCTGCGGCGCCGGGCGGCCGATCAAAGCGGAGGGAATCTTGGAGGGATCGCCGCCGTGCAGCCGCACCAGAAACAGCCCGGCGAGCACGGCGAAGCCGATCAGCGGCAATGCCACCAGCCAGCGCCGGCCGCGCGGTGGCAGCTCCGATGTGGCGGGCTCGCTCATCGGATATCTGCCGCGCTGCGGCCGGAGCGCCTGACGACGCCGCTGGCTTCGAGTTCGCGCAAGCGCGCCTTCTGGCGGCGATAGTCGACGGCGATCCAGACGATCAGGATCAGCACGACGGCGACGACCAGCGTATAGGAGGTCACGATGAAGGAGGCGTAGGGACCGAGCGGCATCGCGTCACGCCGCCTGCTGGCTGGCTTGCATCATCTGCAAGCTGCGGACGCGGCGGCGCAGGATCTCGTTGCGCATCGCCGCCAGATGCAGCGTGATGAACAGCAGCGAAAAGCCGACCGCCATCACCAAAAGCGGAATCAGGAAGGCGCTATCGAGCGAGGAACCGCCCATGCGCATGACAGAGGCCGGCTGATGCAGCGTGTTCCACCAGTCGACCGAAAACTTGATGATCGGCAGGTTGAGCGCGCCGACCAGGGTCAGGATCGCCGCCGCGCGCGCCGCGCGCGAGGGATCGTCGACCGCGCGCCACAGCGCGATCAGGCCGAGATACATCAGGAACAGGATCAAGACCGAAGTCAGCCGCGCATCCCATTCCCAATAGGTGCCCCACATCGGCCGGCCCCACAACGAACCCGTGACCAGGGCCAGAAAGGTAAAGGCGGCCCCGATCGGCGCGGCGGCTTTCGCGGCGACATCGGCGAGCGGATGCCGCCACACCAGCGTGCCCAGCGCCGCAAGGCTCATGACGCCCCAGACGAACATCGACAGCCAGGCATTGGGAACGTGGATGAACATGATCTTGACGGTGGCGCCCTGCTGATAGTCGTCGGGCGCCATCGCCGCCTGATAGAAGCCGATCAGGAGCAGGATCGAGGTCGCACCCGCCAGCCACGGCAGCACGCGCGCCGTCAGCGACAGGAATTTGGTGGGGTTGGCGAGGTCGATCAGCGTCATGGCCATCCTGATAGTCGTCAGCGGCGGGGCAGGCAATGCGGTCTGGTTTGTTTCATTCCGGCTCCGCGAGAGTTGATCGGGGTCAAGTTGCGGTCAGTCCAGCCCGTGCCTCAAGCTAGCCGCCGCCGCGAACGGCCCGATGACGAAACTGACCAGCGACAGCGCGCACAGGATCGAAAACGGCGTTCCGAACGACAGCGGCCCTGAAATCGCCGCCTGCGACGCCGCGACGCCGAAAATCAGCACCGGGATCGACAGCGGCAGCACCAGTACCGCCAGCAGCAGTCCGCCGCGGTGCAATGTCACGGCCAGCGCCGCGCCGATCATGCCGGTAAAGGTCAGCGCCGGCGTTCCCACCAGAAGCGTCAGCGCCACCGCTGATGTCGCTGATGCATCGAGG
>JAIEPP010000613.1 GCA_019748335.1 Xanthobacteraceae bacterium | reverse complement strand
ATAACGTTGCATTGAACGAAGTGCGCCTCGCGGCGTAACCTGTTCGGGGTTGGTCCACCTGGCAACAGAACGGCCATGGCCGCGTCAACCTTCGGGTTGGCGCGGCTTTTATTTGGAGCGCTCTCGTTTGATGCATTTTCCTGACGCGAACCGGTACCTACTTCGCGCGAAAGCGCTATAAGCTTGGAACCGGCCGCACAACAGGAGTGAGCGTTGACCCAGGCGATCGCTTCGACGGATACCTCTCGCAATCTGCTTGTCGTGGCCGGCGGCGGCCTGCTGTCGGGCATTCTCACGCCGCTGCTGCCGGCGCTGATCGACAAGATCGCCGGCGTGCCGGCCGATTTCCGTCTTGCACTGGTTGCGGTGCCGTTCGCCATCCTGGTTTTCATCCTCATTCGGCGGTTCAGCGCCAACCCGCTATGGGCGGCGCTGCTGGCGGCCGTGATCACCACGGTGGCGTTTGTCTGCGCGGTGAACGCCGCCATCTTCATCGACGGCCAGACCAACGGCGCCAGCAAGATGATGCGAAACATCCTGTCCGGGCTGGCCGGCGGTTTTGTCGGCAGCGCCGTGATGGCGTTGGGCATAGCTTTGCTGCCGGCCGGTCCGCGCGATGCCGTGACGTGGCTGCGGATGGTGCTGACCGGGACGCTGGCCGGCACGCTGCTGGCGCTCGACAATGCGCTCGGCCTCGATCAGACCTCGTTTCTGTATCCGGTCTGGCAGGCCGCCGTCGCGGTTCGGCTGGCATTGGCCTTGCGCCGGCGCCGGATTTCCTGACATCAAGAAAATACCAAGGGAAGATTCGTGAACCGCCCGTTCAAGCCCTATCCCTTTACGGCCAGGCAATATCCGGCGTCGCTGCCGCCGCTGCAGGACGGCGTCGATAAGATACGGCGTCCCGTCGTCGTGGTCGGTGGCGGTCCGGTCGGCTATTGCACGGCGCTCGGGCTCGCCAATCACGGCGTGTCGGTGGTGCTGCTCGAAGCGGACGACTCGGTGTGCTTCGGCAGCCGCGCGATCTGCATCTCGCGGCGCAGCCTGGAGATCATCACGCGACTTGGCGCCGCCGAAGGTTTCCTGAAACTTGGCCTGCCCTGGACCGGCGGCCGCAGCTTCTATCGCGAAGCCGAGGTGCTGCACTTCAAAATGCCGATGGACGAAAACCAGAAGCATCCGCCAATGATCAACCTCGCGCAATATTCGATCGAGCAGTTTCTGCTCGACGCCGCCGAGCGCCGCAGCGACAAGATCGAGATCCGCTGGCAGAACCGCGTCACCGCGATCGCCGCGCGCGAGGATGGCACATCGCTCACCATTGATACGCCCGCCGGAGCCTATACGATGGAGGCCGACTGGGTCGTCGCCGCCGACGGTGGCCGCAGCTTTCTGCGTGAAGCGCTCGGGTTGAGGCTGAAGGGCGCCAGCTACGAGGGTCGCTATGTCATCGTCGACATCGTGCTGGATAGCGCGCGGCCGGCGGAGCGGCTGGCTTATTTCGATCCGCCCTGCAATCCCGGCTCGACCGTGCTGGTCCACAAGCAGCCCTCAGGCGTCTGGCGCGTCGATTATCAGTTGCGCGACGGCGAAGACCCCGACGAGGCCATCAAGCCCGAAAACGTCATGCCCCGCGTCGAGAGCCTGCTCGCCATGATGGGCGAGAACGGCGCGTGGAGCCCGGTCTGGATCGGCATCTACAAGGCCAACGCGTTGACGCTCGACGATTACCGTCACCGCCGCGTGTTGTTTGCCGGCGATGCCGCGCATCTGTTGCCGATTTTTGGCGTGCGCGGCGCCAATTCCGGCATCGACGATGCCGACAATCTTGCCTGGAAACTCGCCTTCGTCGTCAAGGGGATCGCGTCGGAACGTCTGCTCGACAGCTATTCAACCGAGCGGGTTGCCGCCGCGCGGGAAAACCTCGGCTATGGCACCAAGAGCACCGAGTTCATGGCGCCGCCCTCGTTCGCGTTCGACCTGATGCGCAAGGCCGTACTCGGTCTCGCCGTCAAATTTCCCGAACTGCGCTCGCTGATCAATCCGCGCCAGTCCTCGGCGATCGCCTACACGCATTCGCCGCTCAACGCGGCCGTGCCGGATGCCGAATTCAGCGCCGGTCCGGCGCCCGGAACGGTGTTGCCGGAATGCCCGCTGGCAATCGTTGACGGTGCCTCGACGCGCGAGGGTCATCTCACCGACCTGATCGGGCCGGATATCACGGCGTTGTATTTCACGGAGGATGGCGCCGTGCCCGCCGGCTTGGCTGCGTGCGAGGCAGAGATGCGCGCCCGCGGCATTCCGTTCGCGCTGGTGCCGCTGGCGCGAAGCGGCGTTGCTGCTTCGGCGCGGGGTCGGGACTACACCGGCCGGCTGTTTGCGATGTACGACGCCGCGCCCGGCACGCTCTATCTGGTTCGGCCGGATGGCCACGTATTCGCGCGCTGGCGTCGGTTCGATGCCGCGGCCGTCACCGGCGCCATCGACCATTTGCTGCAACCCTGATTCCCGCATCCGGAAATATCTGCCATGCCGACCATGACCGAAGCCGAACTCGACACCGCCTATACCCATCTGTGCCAGACCATGACCGGGCTGGGGGAGGCCCGCGCATCGTTGTTCCTGGCGCGCTTCGCCTTGCTGGCGATGGTCCGCATCGGCGACCCCGCCACGCTGCAACGCCTGACCGACGCCGCGGCGGCGGATATCTCTTCGTAGCTTCGTAGGGTGGGTTAGCCGAAGGCGTAACCCACCAACTTCGTGCGGCGTGGATAGACCGGCCGGTGGGTTACGGCTTCGCCTAACCCACCCTACGACATCGCGACTGAGGCCACGGGCTGAAACATCACGGCGCTACGTTCAGCACCGCCTTCATGTTCGGATGAAAGCGGCAGTAATATTCGATTGTGCCGGCCTTCTTCAGCACCGAGGTTACGGTCTTTTTCGGCGGCATGGTGACGTCAAAGTCGCCGTTTCGCGCGGTCGCGGTGTGGGCGAACACGTCCCTGTTGATCCATTCGACGGTGTCGCCGACCCGGGCCGAAGCCTCGGCCGGCGACACCACCAAATTTTCCATCACGATCTCTATCGTTGCCGCCTGCGCCGGGACGGCCATCGCACCAAATACCAACGCGGTCACGGCCGCGACATAACGTCCCGTACGCATGGCGATCTCCCTTACTTCAGGTCGGCGGCGACGTGTTCGGCGTGCTGCTGGTGGCCCTGGAAGATCTTCAGGCCGGTCTGCAGCAGGCTCTTCAGCTCGGCATTGCTGGCCGAGGGGATCAGCAGCGTCTCCAGCGCGCCGTTGACCGCCTTGTGATAGGCGACCTCGTTGGCGACATAGGCCTTGTCGTAGGCTGCGCCGCTGAGCTTGCCGAGTTCGGCGAGCTTGTCGGCGGCCTGCTTCGACAGCGTCTTGCTGGTGTCGTTGTCTTCCGGTGTCACTTTCAGCTTCTTGACGAGGTCGAGCGCCTGCTTGTTCACGGCCTCATGGTCGCGCACCATATCTGCGGCGAACGCCTTGACGTCCTTGCTGCTGGCTTTGGTCTCGGCCTGTTTGGCCGCGGCGATGTCGATCACCCCCGCGGTGTAGGCGATATGCGCGATCTGCGGATCGGTGGGCTTGGCGCCTTGCGCTAGCGCTGCACTGGCGACAAGGCTCAACGCGGCGACGGTCGCGCTCAATCGAACGAACATGATGAAATACTCCTGTGGCGCCGGCGTTGATGCCGTGCGCGTTGCTGGTTCACAGGAGTTGGATGGCGGGGAGGCGAACAGGTTCCCGGAATTATTCGAAACCCAGCCGCTTCAGCACGGCTTCCGTCAGCCGTTCGCAGCGCTTGCCGGCAAACGGAAATGCTTCCAGCACCACCGGGCCGATCTTCTTCTCGACGATATCGCGCAGCATGGTGCGGGCGCGGTGCAGCCGCGACTTCACCGTCTCAGGCTTCAAAGAGAGAATCTCGGCGGTCTCCTCGACATTCATCCCCTCGATCACGCGGGTGATGAAGACGAGGCGGAACGCTTCCGGCAATTCGTCGATGGCGTGTTCGACGACATGCTGAATTTCGCGCTGGGCCATGGATTTTTCCGGGTCGGCGGCGGCGGCAGAGGGGAACTGGATGATTTGGGCTTCGAGCATGCCTTGCGGCAGCGAATTGATTTCCACGCCGGGACGCTGGCGGCGCAGCCGGCCCAGCGCCTCATTCATGGCAATCCGCCCGAGCCAGGTCCCGAGGCTGGAATCGCCGCGAAAGCTTTCCAGATGGGTGAAGGCCCGGACATAGGTCTCCTGCACCACATCCTCAGCCTCGCCATCGTTGCGCAGGATGCCGCGTGCCAGCCGGTAGAGTCTGCGGTTGTTCGCCTGCATGATGGCGCGCACCGCCGCCTCGTCGCGGGCCAGCGCCCGCCGCACCAAAGCGGCATCGCTGGGTTCGACGGGTGTGGTTTGCGGTAATTGGGCCTGACGCATGATATCCACCAATAACAGGATATGGGGGTTGGATGCGGCCAGGGCCTGGAGGTTCCCGAAATAATTTCGCTTCGCGGCCTGGTTAACGGGCGTCCTCCGCTGCGCGGCCATGGGCCTCCAGCGCGTCGAGGAAACAGCGCACCTTGGCCGGAACGAATTGCCGGGCCGGCAGCAGGGCATGGACATTGAGCGGTTCGCAGACATGATCCGGCAGCAGGCGCCGCAGCAATCCGCTGGCAACCGCAGCAGCGGTAAAGCTTGCCGTCACCCGCAACACGCCGAGCCCGGCGAGTGCGGCCTGCAGTCTGATATCGGCGTTCGAACTGACCAGTCGCGCCTTCTGCACCGCGAGATGTTCGCTGACCCCTTCGGGCGTGGTCAGCGCCCACGGCGCGTCGCTCGGGCCGGTCAGGACAGGAAGTCTTGCGAGTTGTTCCAGCGTGCGCGGCTCGCCGAATTTTTCCAGCAGCGCCGGCGCAGCGTAGAGGCCGCGCTCGAGCGACGACACCCTGCGGATGACGATGCCGGTCGGGGGCAACGGGGCTTCCAGCATCGCGAACACGATGTCGTAATTCTCGGCCACGGGACTGACGATGTCGTGTTCGACGTCGATTCGAACAGTGAGATCAGGGTAGCGCTCCATCAATGCGCAGGCCACGGGCCCCGCGTGATGGGCGCCGAATTCGTACGGCGATTTGATCCGCAGGGTGCCTGATATGGCGCCGCTCATCGCCAGCGCCTCGCCATGGGTGTTGTGCAGCGCGATGAACAGCGGCTTCACCCGCTGATAGATGGTGTCGCCGGCATCGGTCAGGCGTAGATGCCGCGTGGTGCGCTCGATCAACCGCAGGCCGAGATTGCTTTCCAGCCGCTGCACTGCAGCACTGAGGGTTGACTTCGGATGGCCGAGCACGCGTGCGGCGGCGCTGAAGCCACCGTGTTGAACCACCTCGCAAAACAGCTCCCAGTCGCGCCAGTCCATCGGCAATTGTCCATCTGACCGGACGGTGTGTCCAGGGAATCCGGATATCAGCGCAAACGCCGATGCCATAGAAGAGGACACAACCAAAAAAGAATAGCGTTTCGCGCAGCACGAGAGGGAGCAACGGGATGTCGGACGATGGAATCTTTCTTCGCAACGCCTGGTATGTCGCGGCCTGGGATCACGAACTGATCGACGGCGCCAAGCTCGCCCGCACCATCCTGGAGCGGCCCGTCGTGATCTATCGTGGCGCCAGCGGCAAGGTCGTGGCGCTCGACGATCGCTGTTGCCATCGCGCGGCGCCACTGTCGATGGGCCGCATCGAGGGCGACGATATCCGCTGCATGTATCACGGCATGAAATTCGAGCCCGGCGGCAAATGCATCCAGATCCCCGGCCAGGACATGATCCCGCCGAAACTCGGCGTGCGCAGTTATCCGATCGTCGAGCGCTACAACCTGATCTGGATCTGGATGGGCGACGTCGAACGGGCCGATCCCAGCCTGATCGTGGATTACCCGCCGCTCGCCGATTCCAAATGGCGCGGTCTGCCCGGCTACATGCACTACAAGGCGAACTGGTTATTGATCGTCGATAACCTCAGCGACTTCGCCCATCTTGCTTTCGTGCATACCCACACGCTCGGCGGCTCCGAGGAATACGCCTACAAGACCAAGCCGGTCGCGATCGAGAAGCTGGACGACGGCTTTCGCGTCGAGCGCTGGCATATGGGCGCCGATGCGCCGCCCTATCTCTGCAAGGTGATATCGAACAAGACCGACAAGGTCGACCGCCGCAACATCGGCCGCATGCTCGTTCCCGGCATCTTCCTGCTCGACAGCATGTTTGCCCCGGCAGGGCAGGGCGCGGAGAAGGGCGTTCTGGTTCCGGGCACGCGGCAATTTCGCAACGCCCAGTTCATGACGCCGGAGACCCGCAGCACGACGCACTTCTTCTGGAACTACCTGCACGATTTCGACATCGACAATCCCAACATCGCGCTGTCGCTGCGTAACAGCCTCGCGGAGGCCTTCAACGAGGATTTGGCGATCATCGAAGCGCAGCAGAAGGTGTTCGATGCCGATCCGAACTATCAACTGCTGGCGATCGGCGCGGATGCGGCGCTGACCTATTTCCGCTGGGTGCTGGCCAGAAAGATCGAGGCCGAGCGCGGCGCGGCGAAGGCGGCATGACGTAGTTAGTCGCCCTCATAGCGAGCGTCGCGAAGCAACCCATCTTTCGACATCCAAGACTGGATTGCTTCGTCGCGGAGCCTGTCATCGGGCGCGCATTCGCGCGACCCGTTGGCTGCTCGCAATGACGGTGGGAATCGGCGAAAATTACTTCGCCGCGATCACCATGATCTCGACATTGTACTGCGGCGCGGCGAGCTTGGCCTCGACGGTGGCGCGCGCCGGGGTATTGCCTGCCGAAACCCAGCCGTCCCACACCGCGTTCATGTCGGGGAAGGTCTTCATGTCGGTGATGTAGATCGTCGCCGACAGCACCTTGGTCTTGTCG
>JAIEPP010000421.1 GCA_019748335.1 Xanthobacteraceae bacterium | reverse complement strand
TCGCCTGACGTATCGGACGCATCCGACGGCAACGCCAGCGGTCCCGGATCGTGGCCGCCGGCGAACTGCACCAGCGCCTTGACCCGCGAATCCACCGACGGATGGGTGGCGAACAGATCGGCAAAGCCTTTGCGCGGATTGTCGACGCACAGTTCCATCACCGCCGAGGTGGCGCCGGGAAGCTCGCCGCGGTTCTCGATCTTGCGCAGCGCCGAGATCATCGCGTCGGGGTCCTTGGTCAGTTCCACCGAGCCGGCATCCGCCAGGAACTCGCGCGACCGCGACAGCGCCAGTTTGACCACCTGTGACAACAGCCAGGCCACCACGATCAGGATGATTGCAATGATGACGACGATGACGGCGCCGCCGCCGGAACCCTTGCTGTCGCTGTCCGAGGAAGACGACGAGGACCGCGACGATGAAGACGAGGATCCCCAGCCGCCGCTCCAGCTCAGATTGGTGAACATCCGGAAGAACAGTTCGCCGAAGAAACCGACGACGCCGGCGATGATGACCGCGACCACCATCAGCTGCACGTCGCCGTTGCGGATATGGGTCAGCTCGTGGCCCAGCACCGCCTCGATCTCGTGGTCGTTGAGCGCGTTCAAAAGGCCCGTGGTGACGGTGACGGAATATTGCCGCCGGTTGAGGCCGGCCGCGAACGCGTTCAAAGCTGGGCTGTCCATCACCTTCAGCTTCGGCATCGGGATGCCGCGCGAGATGCAGAGGTTTTCAAGCAGGTTATACAGTCGCGGCTGCTGCTGCCGCGTCACGTCCTCGCCGCCGGTGACGGCGTCGATCATGTTCTGGTGGAAGAAGTAGGCGATCACGATCCAGAGCGCTGCGGCAATGGTTGCGAACGGCGCGGCGCTGATCAGGTCGCGAAACGCGGCCCGCAGATAATAATCGACCGAGCCGTTGCTGTTGATCAGGACTTCGGCCAGCAGCGCGCCGGCATAGACCAGCACATAGATCAGCAGGAACAGGCCGGCGAGCAGCAGCATCGAACGAAACTTGTTCGATGCGATGTGCGTGTAGAGACCATACGCGGCCATGATGGGCTGCTCTGCCGGGCGCTTCGGGCGTTAGAACTTGACCGTCGGCGTCGCCTCGACTTCGGTGCGGCTGGCGCCGAGGTCGAAGAAGTCCTTGCGGGTGAAGCCGAACATGCCGGCGAACAGGGCGGCGGGCATCTGCTGGATCCCGGTGTTGTATTCCTGGACCGCGTTGTTGAAGAAGCGTCGGCTGGCGGCGATCTTGTTTTCAAGATCGGAAAGCTCACCGGCAAGCTGCTGGAAATTGGCGTTGGCCTTGAGGTCCGGATAGGCCTCCGACAGCGCGATCAGCTTGCCGAGCGCGCCAGAGAGCTGGTTTTCGGCGGCGCCGACCTGGGCCGGTCCCTGCGCCGACATCGCGGAGTTGCGCGCCTTGATGACGTCGTCGAGCGTGCCGCGCTCATGCGAAGCGTAGCCCTTCACGGTCTCGACCAGGTTCGGGATCAGGTCGTGGCGCTGCTTGAGCTGCACGTCGATATCGGCAAAGGCCTGGCTGACGCGCTGGCCGAGCGCGACCAGCCGGTTATAGGCACCGAACGCGAACAACACGATAATGACGATGACGCCGAGAACGATCCAGCCGGTCGACATGGCAAACAACTCCTGTGAGACGACAATCCGGGGAAACTAGACGAAAAACCGGGCGCGCGGCACCCCGCCGCGACTTGGGGCACACCGTTAGTCGGAACTAAGGCGGGATAAGTTCAAGCGCCTTCCACCGCGTCGCCCCAGCTCCAGCGCCGGGCGCGGGCATAATCGGCCTTGGCGCGGCGCGGGGTTTGCGTCCAGGCGAGACCGTCGGCGGTGCACAACTTTGCCGAAACTTCGACCTTGCTGACCTCGGGCTGCGCCAGCACCCGGGCCGGGCGTTTTGCCAACGGCGCGCGCGTCAGCGCGACATAGGCGAATTTCTCGTCCTCGTATGGCAACTCGGCGCCCTTGACCTGCTTGTGCGCGCGCGAGCGTTGCAGGCGCTGGGTGAAGTGGCACCAGTCCGGCGCGGCGAGCGGGCATAGGCCGTCATGCGGGCAGGGCGCGACGACATGCGCGCCCAGAGCGATCAGGCGTTCGCGCAGGGCGATGATCCGTGCATAGCCCGCCGGCGTTCCGGGTTCGACCACCAGCAGCATATCGCGCGTCTTCTGCCACATCAGCTCGGCGAGGGTCTTCTGCTCGGCTGCCCCGATTTCGCCGATCATGTAACTGGCGATGACGAGGTCGGCCGCGTCGGCTTTGGCCAACGCGGATCGGGCCTCACCGCGTTCGTAGGCGATATCCCGCAAACGAAAGCTCTCGCTGAACAGGCTGAGCGCGAGCGTGCGCAGGGCCTCGTTGGCGTCGAGCAGCGCAAAACTTTGCAGCGACGGGAAGGTTTCCGCCGCGGCCCAACTCGCGGTGCCCGGTCCGGCGCCGACATCGAGCAGGCTGTTCGGCGCAAAGTCCGGCCGGATCTCGCAGAGCGAATTGAGGCTGGCCGTGACCGCGGCATAGGTCGCGGGCATCCGCGCCAGTGCGTAAGCGAGCGCATCGGCCTCCGACTTAATGGCGCCGGAACCGCCGCCGTCGCGATAGGTTTTCGAGATCGACGCGGCGCGGCCGGCGGCGTCGGTACGCGAAAAGCCCCGCAACTTGCCGTCGAGGGCGGCTTTCAGTTCGGCGGGGAGGTCGGGTGAGGTCATGTTGTCATGCCCCGCGCAGGCGGGGCATCCAGTAATCCGTGACGGGAGAAAGTCACATCAACAGCGCGGCGTACTGGATCATCCGCCTTCGCGGATGATGACGTCAATGGGTGGTACGGCTACGGAGGCTCACGCCACGATCTGGTCGAGGATCTTCACCGCGTCGTCGAGGCCGACCGAGACCAGTTGCGAGACGCCGCGTTCGGCCATGGTGACGCCGTACAGCCGGTTCATCCGCGCCATCGTGATCGGGTTATGCGTGATGATGATGAAGCGGGTTTCGGTCGAAGCGGTCATCTCGTTCAGCAGGTTGCAGAACCGTTCTACGTTGTGGTCGTCGAGCGGCGCGTCGACTTCGTCCAGCACGCAGATCGGCGACGGGTTGGTGAGGAACACCGCGAAAATCAGCGCCAGCGCGGTCAGCGCCTGCTCGCCGCCGGACAGAAGCGACAGCGTCTGCGGCTTCTTGCCGGGCGGCTTGGCGATGATTTCGAGGCCGGCTTCCAGCGGATCGTCGCTCTCGATCAGGTGCAAGGCCGCTTCGCCGCCGCCGAACAGTTCGACGAACAGCCGCTTGAAGTGCGCGTTGACGGTCTCGAACGAGGTCAACAGCCGCTCGCGGGCTTCCTTGTTCAGGCTCTGGATGCCCTGGCGCAGCCGCTTGATGGCTTCGACGAGGTCGTCGCGTTCGGTGGTCAGGGCCGTGTGCTGGGTCTCGACCTCGCGCAGCTCTTCCTCGGCGCGCAGGTTGACCGCGCCAAGCCGCTCGCGGTCGCGGCGCAGCTTTTCGAGGTTTTCCTCGATCTCGGCCAGCGGCGGCAATTCCGCGCCGGGCTCGATCTCGGCCAGCGCCGCCACCGCGTGCGGTTCGACTTCGAGCATGTCGTGAATCTCGCGCTCGATGTCCGAAAGGCGGCGCTTGGTGCCCTCCATGCGTTCCTCGGCGCGGGCGCAGGCCTCGCGGGCAGAGGACAGCGCTTCGAGCGACGCCTTGGCCTCGCGGTCGGTCTCGGCCATCATGCTCTCGGCCGCGGCCAGCGCGTCCGCGGCGACGCGGCGGGCGCTTTCGGCGGATTCGATTTCGTTGATCAGCGCGCGGCGCTTTTCCGCGAACAGAGCCGGCGCGTTGTCGAGCTCGGCGCGCTCGGCGGTGACTTCGGTGATGCGGGCTTCGACGGTGGCGACCTGCGAGGCTGCGCTCTGCTTGCGGTTCTGCCACTCGGTGCGCTCGGCGACGATCGCCTGCACGCGGCGGTCGGCGAGCTCGGCCTCGCGTGCCAGCGCCTGCGCTTCGGCGCGCACTTGCGCCGCGAAACGGCGATGGCCTTCGATATCGGAGCGAACAGCCGCAAGCCGGGTCTCGGTGTCATGGGTCGGCGGCAGTTCTTCAAGCGCCGCGGTGGCGGTTTGGTGCGCGCCATAGGCCTCGGTGAGGTCGGCATTGAGGCGGGTGTGCGCTTCGGTCAGCGCCGACTTGCGCGCGCTGTGGCGGTTGATCTCGCGTTCGGTGGTGGCATGGCGTTCGCGTGCTGAATCCGCCTCGCGCTGTGCGGCACGCCACGCCTCGCGGGCGGCGGACTCGGCACTCGACGCCATCTTCAGTTCAGTCTCGGCGTCTTCCAGCGCTTGCCGCTTGGCAACGGCGTCGGTGCGGGCCTGCTCCAGCTCTTGTTCGATATCGATCAGCCGGGCGCGTTCGGCCAGACGCCGCGCGGCGCCGGTCGGCGCGTGCGCGGCGGCGACAAAACCGTCCCAGCGCCAGACGTCGCCTTCCAGCGACACCAGCCGCTGGCCGGTCTTCAGTTGTGAAACCAGTTCCGCACCGCGTTCCTTGGCGACGACGCCGATCTGGGCCAGACGGCGCGTCAGTTCGGTCGGCGCCTCGACATGGGAGGCGAGGGGTTCGACCCCGGCGGGCAGCGCCGGATCGTCGAACGCCGCCCCCGCATTGGTCCAGCGCATCGGTGCGGACGGATCGACCGGCGCGTCGAGATCGTCGCCGAGTACCGCGCCGAGCGCCTTTTCAAACCCCTTGGCGACGGTGACGCCGTCGATGATCGGCGGCCACAGGTTCTTGGTCTCGCCGTTGACCAGCTTTGAAATGGTGCGCGCTTCGGTCTCGAGCCGCTGCACGCGCTTGTCGGCCTCGGCCAACGGCGCGCGGGAGGCTTCGAGCTTCTGGCGGGCAGCGACATGGCCGGTCTCGCTGGCTTGCGCAGCCGCTTCCGATGCCGCCAGGCTTTCCTGGGCGGTCTCCATCGCGGCCGCCAGCGCGTCGATGTCGCCGAGATTGCCGGTCTCCTGCGCGAGCTTCTGCTCCTCGCTGACGACGTTGGCGATGTCCTGGTCGAGCTTGGCGAGCCGGTCGCGATGGGTGCGCACGCCGGCTTCGAGCTGGTTACGCTTGGCGGTGAGGTCGGCGAGTGCCGTCGTCAACTCGCCGAACATCTGTTCGGCGGCGGCCAGCGTCGCTTCCGCTTCCGAGACGCGCTCGTCGACGCCGGAGCGCTTTTCGACCCGCGACTTGATCTCTTCCTTGATCTCGGCGTCTTCGGTGTCGAGCCGCTGCAACGCGACTTCAGCATCCAGATTCTGCTGCTGTTCGCGGGCGATGTCGGCGGCGAACTGGGTCAGCCGGCGGTCGAGCTCGTTGACGCGTTCCTTGGCGCGCGCTTCTTCGCGGTCGAGCAGTTCGCGCGCATTGGTGAGGCGTTGCAGCCCTGCCGCGGCGCCGGCTTCGCCGTCGCGCAGCGCCGGCAATTCGCTGGCGCGGATTGCCTGGATGCGCGCGGCTTCGGCCTGCTCGCGGGTCCGCTCGGCCATCTCGCGCACGTTGAGGTCATGGGTGTGGCCGGCTTCGGCCACGCCGGCATGGGCCTCCAGCCAGCGCAGATGGAACAGCGTGGCTTCGGCCTTGCGGACCTTGGCCGCGACTTCACGGAAACGGATCGCCTGGCGGGCCTGCTTCTTCAGGCCGTCGACCTGGCCGGCGAGCTGGCCGATCACGTCCTCGACGCGCAGCAGGTTGGTTTCGGCCGCCTTCAATCGCAGTTCGGCTTCGTGGCGGCGGGCGTGCAGGCCGGCGACACCGGCGGCGTCTTCCAGCACGCGGCGGCGCTGTTCGGGTTTGGCCTGAATGATTTCGCCGATCTTGCCCTGGTGAACCAGCGCCGGCGAACGCGCGCCGGTAGCGGCGTCGGCGAACAGGATCTGCACGTCGCGGGCGCGGACGTCGCGGCCGTTGATGCGATAGACCGAGCCGGCCTCGCGCTCGATGCGGCGCGAGATTTCCAGAATCTCGCTGTCATTCATCGCCGCGGGCGCCGAGCGATCGGTGTTATTGATCGTCATCGTCACTTCGGCGTGGTTGCGTGCCGGGCGGTTGCCGGAACCTGCGAAGATCACCGCGTCCATGTCGGCGGCGCGCAGCGACTTGTGCGAGGTCTCGCCCATCGCCCAGCGCAGCGCCTCGACCAGATTGGATTTGCCGCAGCCGTTCGGTCCGACCACACCGGTGAGACCGGGTTCGATCATGAAGTCAGTGGGTTCAACGAAAGACTTGAAGCCGTGGAGGCGGAGGCGCGTGAGTTTCATGAACACAGATCTCGCTTGGCCGGGCGCGAATCTCCCCGCCATGACAATACCATAGAAGGCAATGTCGGTGTGTGGACGAACCGCGTTTTGAGGGTTCCTTGGCGGCTCTTATGGCTGGCGACAATGGCGAGGCCGGGGCCGGAGGGCAACGGGCGCGCCGGGCTTTTCCCAAGGGTTTTATAGGGGTTTTGTCCAGTCTTTTGCTGGACTTATCGGATCGACTGAATCCGATTCGGCGAATCAGCTTTTCAACAGCGTTTTGATCCGCTTTTCGAATTCCTCGAAGGCGGCTTCGCCGACGATTTCGTCGCCATTGATGAAGAAGGTCGGGGTTCCCTCGACCTTCAGGACGTCCTCGGCATATTTCTGGCCGGCGCTGATCTTGTCCTGCATCGCCTGGTCCTTCAGGCAGTCCTCGACCGCCTGCGTGCTGAGGCCTGCCTGGCGCCCGATCAGCCGCAGCGTATCGGAGGTTTTCTCCACCAGCCGGTCCTGCTGCCTGAACATGATGTCGACGACGGCGAAGTATTTGGTTGAATCCTCACCGGCGATGCGGCGGCTCAGCATCGCGCAGGCCAGATCCTTGATGTTGAGCGGGAACTCGCGGAATACGTACCGCACCTTGCCGGTGTCGATGAAG
>JAIEPP010000602.1 GCA_019748335.1 Xanthobacteraceae bacterium | reverse complement strand
GGCGGACCCGAAGGAAGGTCCCCAAAATTCCCTTCCGATCTGGGCGATGGCGTGGCGATGTCGGGGCGGTATTGCGCCAAGTTGGCCCCCGCCCGCAGGCCACCGGCCGCAGGGCGGCGCGCCGTCTGACGGCGGCAAGAAGGCGGTCAGCGGATGCACACCGTGGTAGTCTGGCCAAAAGCAGGAGGAACAATTGTCCGATCAGGCCATCGAAACATTGATTACCAACGCCATTCACAGCGTCTTTATCAAATATCCAGAGGGCGACGGCGGTCCGAACCTCGATTACGACTGGATCAAGCCGGACCAGAGCGCATTTATTGCCAAAGCGATCCTGCAGGACCTTGCGGCCAACGGCTATCAGATCGTCAGGAAGCACGCCTGAGGAGGGCGGGGAGCATCATCCCGACAGAGCGGTGCGCCGTCAGCGATCCAGCCGGGCGGTTTGCGCGGAAATGAATTCCAGCGCGGCGATGTCGAGGCTCAGCGCCCGAAATACTTCGGCGGCCAATCCATTGAGCCGGGCAAGCCTTGCGTCGATGTCAGGTCTCGCGTTGATTTCGAGTCTTGCTTCGATATCACCGGAGACCGGCGCGACATCGCGGGTGTTCCGGTAATCCCCAAAACGAATGATCTCCGCAGCCACAGCCAATCCCTCCCGATCGGAAATGTCACAATCCCGGGGCGCAAGGTAACGAGCACGTCGTTAGCCGCGGTTAAGGGCCGTTCCGCGTCTGCGTGAATGGTTAATGGTTTCGAAACAGGTTTGATCCGCAGGGTTGGCGTCGGGCACAAATTCCAGCTGACTTGTTCGACGTGCCCGTCCACAGATTGACAGTGCGTTGCCGCAACGAATTTTCTTGGCGGAGTTTGAGGGCCTTCCCATAATCGGATTGTCGATTCGGGAGGGCACGATGCTGAATGCATTGATTTCGGTTGGCGGGGTCTTGGTCGGTGCTTTGATTGTTTCCACTGTCTGGCTCTTAGGAGCCAGCCTTCTTGAGATGACGGGTAACGCCAAACGCAAGATCGGCGATTTGCACGATCCGGGCTTTCATCCGAGTTCGGCTGGCCATCAATCGTAAGGCCAAATCAATCCTGAGGCGTGGTTTTCGGAGCCGCCATGATTGGCGGCTTCGCCGCAGCCGTCTGTTCCATCGCTTCGAGTGCGAACCGAAGCCAGTGGAGGGAAGCACTGGCGATCCCAGCAGGATTCGAACCTGCAACCCACGGAGTAGAAATCCGTTACTCTATCCAGTTGAGCTATGGGACCGTCTGGGCGGTGTCCCGCCGGGCCTTTTCGGTGCTTAGGGCCTTTGTAGCACTGCCAATATGAAAAATCCGCTGCCCCGCCAAGCCCATCGAACCGATTTCCACGCGCTTGCGACCAAGGCAGACGGTGGGCCATTGCTTATGGCGGGCCGCTGACCCAAAGCTGGCGCCGGCCAACCCCCGCCGGCGAAGGCCTCGCGACCCCTTTTGGACTGCCAACGCCATGCCCGCTGCGACTTTTTCGCTGGCCAACCTTTCGCAAGTCTTGTCGACCGCCATCAGTCCGTCACCATTTTGCGCATTTTTGACCGTACCGCGGCGTTTGTCCGCGCTGGGAGATCCGTCATGACCGGTTTTGTCCGCGCCATCCTCGTTTGCGCCACGCTGGCGCTTGGCTTGATCCCGGCGCTATCCGCCGACAAGGCGTTCAAGCGCGACGATCTCGCGGATTCCGCGATCAAGCTGGAGGCCCAGATCAAGAGCGAGGCGGGGCCGGTGACCAAGTCGCCGGCAACCTTGCGCAACGACGCCGATGCCGCCTTCAAGCGTTCCGACTTCCGCACCGGGCTGCAGATCCTCGGCCAGGTCGCCGCCACCACGCCGGAGGACGGCGCCAACTGGCTGAAACTCGCCAAAACCATTTTCCAGATCCGCTCCGCCTCGTCGACCGAACAGACCTTCCTGCTCGAGCGTGCCTCGACGGCGGCCTATATCGCCTATCAGCGCGCCGCAAATGCCGGCGAGGAGGCCGACGCGCTGGCGGTGCTCGGCCGCTCCATGTCCGAGCGAAAACTGTGGCGGCCGGCGCTGGACAGTTTCCGCCTGTCGCTCGACCTGCGCGAGGTCGCTGATGTCAGAGGCCAGTACGAGAGGATGCGCGACGAGCACGGCTTCCGCCTCTTGGACTACACCGTGGATTCCGACGGCGCCTCGCCGCGGGCCTGTTTCCAGTTCTCCGAAGACCTCGCCAAGCGGGTCGATTTCGCGCCGTATTTGGCGCTGGCCGGGACCGACAAACCCGCACTGTCCGCCGAGGGCAAACAGCTCTGCGTCGACGGCCTGAAGCATGGCGAACGTTACAACATCAATCTGCGCGCCGGCCTGCCGTCATCAGTCAAGGAAAGCCTGCCGAAGTCGGCCGAGTTCAACATCTATGTCCGCGACCGCAAGCCGTTCGTGCGTTTCACCGGCCGCGCCTATGTGCTGCCGCGCACCGGCCAGCGCGGCATCCCGCTGGTCAGCGTCAACACGCCGGCGGTGAACGTCAACGTGTTCCGGATCGGCGACCGCAATCTGATCAACACTGTGATCGACAGCGATTTCCAGAAGACGCTGAGCCGCTATCAGCTCTCGGATCTGGGCGACGAACGCGGCGTCAAGGTCTGGACCGGCGAACTCGCCACCGCCACGACGCTGAACCAGGACGTCATCACCGCATTCCCGGTCGACGAAGCTCTCGGCAACCTGCAGCCCGGAGTCTACGTCATGACCGCGGCGCCCAAGAGCCCCGGCAGCGACGATGACGGCACGCTGGCGACGCAATGGTTCATCGTCTCGGACATGGGCCTGACGGCGTTTTCCGGCAATGATGGTATTCATGTCTTCGTCAATTCGCTGGCTTCCACCGACGCGGTCGGCAAGGCCGAAGTCAAACTGGTCGCGCGCAACAACGAGATTTTGGCGACCCGCAAGACCGACGATGCCGGCCATGTGCTGTTCGAGGCGGGGTTGGCGCGCGGCGAGGGCGGCCTGTCGCCGGCGCTGCTCACGGTCACCAGCGAGAAGGCCGACTATGCCTTCCTCAGCCTGAAGACCAGCGCGTTCGACCTCACCGACCGCGGCGTCGCCGGGCGGGAAACCCCCGCCGGCGCCGACGCCTTCGTCTATGCCGAGCGCGGCGTCTACCGTTCCAACGAGACCGTCTACCTGACCGCGCTGCTGCGCGACGGGCAGGGCAATGCCATGACCGGCGGGCCGCTGACTGTCGTGATCGAGCGGCCGGACGGCGTCGAATACCGTCGCGCCCAGTTGCCGGACCAGGGCGCGGGCGGCCGTTCCATGGCGGTGGCGCTCAATTCGGCGGTTCCGACCGGGACCTGGCGGGCGCGGGCCTATACCGATCCCAAGGGAAATTCGGTCGGCGAAACCACCTTCATGGTCGAGGATTACATCCCCGAGCGGATCGAATTCGCCCTTACTGCCAAGGACAAGCTGATCAAGGCTGAGGTTCCAGTTGAACTGAAGGTCGACGGACATTTTCTCTATGGCGCCCCGGCTTCCGGGCTGCAGCTCGAGGGCGACATGCTGGTGGCGCCTGCGGCGTCCGGCCGGCCCGGCTATCCCGGCTATCAGTTCGGCGTCGCCGACGAGGAGACTTCCAGCAACGAGCGGACCCCGATCGAGAACCTGCCCGAGGCCGACGCCAATGGCGTCGCGACCTTCCCGGTGTCCTTGCCGAAGCCGCCGTCCTCGACCCGGCCGCAGGAGGCCCAGATCTTCATCCGCATGGCGGAGACCGGTGGCCGCGCCGTCGAGCGCAAGCTGGTGCTGCCGGTGGCGCCGGCGGTCAACCTGATCGGCATCAAGCCGCTGTTCGGCGACAAGAACGTTGCCGAAGGCGACAAGGCCGAGTTCGACGTGGTGTTCGTCGCCCCCGACGGCAAGCAACTGCCGCGCGACGGCCTGCGCTACGAACTCCTGAAGATGGAGTCGCGTTACCAGTGGTATCGCCAGAACTCGTCGTGGGAATACGAGCCGGTCAAATCGACCAGCCGCGTCGCCGACGGCGATCTGACGCTGACATCCGACAAGGCCGCACGCGTCAGTCTGGCGCCGCAGCCCGGCCGCTACCGGCTCGACGTCAAATCATCCGACGCCGACGGTCCGATCACCTCGGTGCAGTTCGACGTCGGCTGGTATTCCGACGGCAGCGCCGACACACCGGATCTCTTGGAGACCTCGATCGACAAGCAGGAATATGCCTCAGGCGACACCATGGTAGTGTCGGTCAACGCCCGCACCGCCGGCAAGCTCACCATCAACGTGCTCGGCGACCGCCTGCTGACGACGCAGACCGTCGACGTCAAGGAAGGCACCCAGCAGGTCAAGATTCCCGTCGCCAAGGACTGGGGCACCGGCGCTTATGTGCTGGCAACTCTACGTCGTCCGCTCGACGCGGCGGCCCAGCGGATGCCCGGACGCGCGATCGGCCTGAAATGGTTCGGCATCGACAAGAAGACCCGCACGCTGCAGGTCGCGCTGTCGCCGCCGTCGTTGGTGCGGCCGGGAACGGCGTTGAAGATTCCGGTCAAGCTCGGCGGGCTCAATCCCGGCGAGGACGCCAAGATTGTGATTGCCGCCGTCGACGTCGGCATTCTCAACCTGACCAACTACAAGCCGCCGGCGCCGGATGATTACTATCTCGGTCAGCGCCGCCTGACCTCTGAGGTCCGCGACCTCTATGGGCAGTTGATCGACGGCATGCAGGGCACGCGCGGCCAGCTCAAGACCGGTGGCGATGCTGCCGGCGCCGAGCTGCAGGGCTCGCCGCCCACGCAAAAGCCGCTGGCGCTGTATTCCGGCATCGTCACCGTCGGACCTGATGGGTCCGCCGAGGTCTCGTTCGACATTCCCGAATTCGCCGGCACCGCGCGGGTGATGGCGGTGGCATGGAGCGCGACCAAGGTCGGCCGTGCCAACATCGATGTCATCGTGCGCGATCCGGTGGTGCTGACGGCAACGCTGCCGCGCTTCCTGCTCAACGGCGACAAGGGCACCATGAGTTTCGACCTCGACAATGTCGAAGGCGCGCCCGGCGACTACACCATCGCGGTGAAAACCACCGGGCCGGTGAAGGTGACCGGCAATCCGACGACGACGGTCAAGCTCGCCGCCAAACAACGCACCTCGATGGCGCTGGCATTGGACGCCGGCGGCGCCGGCACCGCCAATCTCGACGTCGATATCAAGGGACCCGATGGTCTGGCGCTGGCGCGGCACTATGCGCTCGACGTCAAGGCGGCGACGCAGATCCTGGCGCGGCGTTCGATCCGGACGCTCGCCAAGGGCGAGAGCCTGACGCTGACGCAGGACATGTTCTCCGACCTCGTCTCGGGTACCGGCAGCGTCTCGCTCTCGGTCAGCCTGTCCACCGCACTCGATGCCGCGACCATCCTGAAGGCGCTCGATCGCTATCCGCACGGCTGCTCCGAACAGATCACCAGCCGCGCGATGCCGTTGCTCTATGTCAACGACCTCGCGGCCGGCGCGCATCTGGCGATGGACACCGAGGTCGATCAGCGCATCAAGGACGCCATCGATCGGCTGTTGGCACGGCAAGGTTCGAACGGCTCGTTCGGCCTGTGGTCGGCCGGCGGCGACGACGCCTGGCTCGATGCCTACGTCACTGATTTCCTGACCCGCGCCCGTGAAAAGGGCTTTGCGGTGCCGGACATCCTGTTCAAGAGCGCGCTCGATCGTATCCGCAATTCGGTGGTCAACGCCAACGAGCCGGAAAAGGACGGCGGCCGCGATCTCGCTTACGGCCTCTACGTGCTGGCCCGTAACGGCGCCGCCCCGATCGGCGATCTCAGGTATCTCGCCGATACCAAGCTCGGCAACCTCGCCACCCCGATGGCGAAATCGCAACTGGCGGCGGCGCTGGCGCTGGTCGGCGACAAGGGCCGGGCGGAGCGGGTCTATGGCGCGGCGCTCGACGCGCTGGCGCCAAAGCCCGTGATCGAGTTCGGCCGGGTCGACTACGGCTCGGCGCTGCGCGATGCGGCGGCGCTGGTCTCGCTCGCGAGTGAAGGCAACGCGCCGCGCGCGACGCTGACGCAGGCAGTTCAGCGGGTCGAAGTGGCGCGCGGTCTGACGCCCTACACCTCGACGCAGGAAAACGCCTGGCTGGTGTTGGCCTCGCGCGCGCTGGCAAAGGAAAGCCTGACGCTCGACATCGATGGATCGCCGGTCAAGCAGGCGCTCTATCGCAGCTACAAAGCCGAAGCGGTGGCCGGCAAGCCGATCAAGATCACCAACACCGGCGATGCGCCGGTACAGGCGGTGGTCTCGGTATCCGGCGCACCGGTCACGCCGGAGCCCGCGGCCTCCAACGGCTTCAAGATCGAGCGCAATTACTTCACGCTCGACGGCAAGCCAGCCGACATCTCCAAGGCCAAACAGAACGACCGTTTCGCGGTGGTGCTGAAGGTCACCGAGGCCAAGCCGGAATTCGGACACATCATGGTGTCGGATTATCTCCCGGCCGGCCTCGAGATCGACAATCCGAAGCTGGTGTCCTCGGGTGACTCGGGCACGCTGGACTGGATCGAGGACGGTGAGGAACCTGAGAACACCGAGTTCCGCGATGACCGCTTCACGGCGGCGATCGATCGCGCCGCCGACGACAATGCGGTGTTCACGGTGGCCTATGTCGTGCGCGCGGTGTCTCCCGGCAAATATGTGCTACCGCAGGCCTATGTCGAGGACATGTACAACCCCTCGCGCTACGGCCGCTCCGGCACCGGCACGGTCGAGGTGCGTTCGGCGAAATGAGTGCAGACGGGGACATGACAGTGCCGGCGACGCCTCCCAAGGCGCGCTGGCGGCGGACCAGGAAGGCGGCAGCGATATCGGCTGTGGCCGGCTTGGTCGCGACTGTGGCCTTCGCCATCTGGGTCGTCTCGCTCGG
>JAIEPP010000514.1 GCA_019748335.1 Xanthobacteraceae bacterium | reverse complement strand
GGATGCGCGGGATGGGTGAAGATCGCTTCGTCCAGCAGATATTCCCAGTAGCCGGCGAATTCCTGCTTGGCGGCGATCTGGCTCGCGACCGATCGGGTGCGCCCGCCGGCGCCGGCGACCACCACGCGGTCGCCGATTTTAGTGGCGGCGGAAGAACCGAGCGGCAGCGGCTCGAGATCGAGATCGCCGAGCGCCTGCACCAGGCCAAGGCCGGATTCGAAATCGAAGCCGAGCGCATGGCCTTCCACGACGCGGCCGTCGCCGCGATGCAGCCAGACGGATTCGGCCTCGGTGATGAGATAACCGATGGTCAGCACCAGCCCGTCATCGATCAGCACGCCGTTGCCGGCGCGTTCGGTACCGAGCGTCTCGGCGCTGAAGGCGTCGGGCGGGACGATGGAATGCAGTCCGACCACCGACGACAGCGTGCGGTCGAGATCGAAACTGTAATCGCCCGGGCGCGGCTGGTTGGCCGGCGGCACTTTCCATTCGGTCAAAGAGGTCATCGATCGGCTCCAGGGCAACGGGTGGCGCTCCGGCGGAAGCGCGAAATGAATGATAATCTATGTTGCAAACGGCCGTCTTTAAAGTATCTCTCAAAATCCTGACGCAGGGCGACGCATAAGCACGTCATATTCGGAAAAGATCCCGGGTTTCATCGGGATCTACGCCGCACGGGATCGCGCCCCGTGCAAGCGGATTGCAGGAATGCGGTGGATTATAGGCGGGCAAGACGCAATCTCAATGCGAGGTCGTGGGCTTATCCGCAGGAGTTGCCGGGGCCTGCTCCGGCGCCTACTCCGCTCTGGCGTGGGCACGGGCCGGCGTGATCCGGAAATCCCGATTTTCCTTCAGCCAGCCGGCGCGCTCGTCGCGCAGCAGGGTGCGGCGGACTTTCCCGGAATCGTCGCGCAAGCCGACGCCCACAACCTCGAAACTTTCCGGATGCTTGTAGCGGCTGAGCTGGTCGGCGAGGAACAAGCCCATGCCGTCGGCGACCGCTTGCGCATCGGTCGTTTGGTCGAGTTCGAGGATGGCATGCACGCGTTGGCCGAATTCCGGATCGGGCAGGCCGACGACGACGCAGGAGCGCACTAAGGGATGCGCCGATACCGCGGCCTCGACCTCCGCCGGGTAGATATTGGCGCCGCCGCGCAGGATCATGTCGGCGAGCCGGTCGCCGAGATAGAGATAGCCGTCGGCATCGAGCCTCCCGATGTCGCCGAGCGATTCCCAGCCGTCGCTGCGGCGCTTCGGCTCGGCGCCGAGATAGTGATAGGTGCTGCCGGCGCCGTCATTGGGCAGGAAATAGATTTCACCGGTCTCGCCGGTGGCGACCTCGTTGCCATCAGCGTCGATGATCTTCAGCCGGCTGGTGTCGCCGATCTTGCCGACCGAGCCCTTGTGCGCCAGCCATTCGGTGCCGGTGATGATCGTGGCGCCTTGCCGCTCGGTACCGCCATAGAGTTCGTAGATGCGTTCCGGTCCCAGCCACTCGATCCATTTTTCCTTCAGCCACGGCGGCATCGGAGCGGCCATGTGAAACACGATCTGCAGGCTGGAGAGGTCGTAGGAATTGCGCACCGCGTCGGGCAGCGCCCAGATCCGGTGCATCATGGTCGGCACGAAATTGACCCATTGCACCTTGTGGGCCTCGATCAGGCGCAGCGTTTCCTCGGCGTCGAATTTGACCAGGCCAGAGACGCGGCTACCGCTGAACAACGCGACATGCGTCGCGATGAACGGCGCGTTGTGATAGAGCGGGCCGGGATTGAGCAGCGATCCGTTCTGGGGAATGCCGAGCCCTGATGCGACCGCGGTGTCGTGCACCGCGGGCATGTGATCGAGGATCACTTTTGGTCGCCCCGTCGAGCCGCCGCTGGTCATCGCTTTCCAGTAGCGCGCCACCGGGTTGGCCAGCGGTTGGTCGGAAAAACCTTCGGGCGCGAAATCGGCCGGCAGCGAATTCGGCGCGTTCCAGTCGGGTTGGCCGCCGACCACCAACGAAGGTTTCAGGATATCGAGCACCGCGGCGGCCTCGCCGCGCGGCAGCCGCCAGGTCAGCGACGTCGGCGTCGCGCCGCATTTCCACACCGCGAACGTGGTTTCGAAAAACACATTGCTATTGGGCAGGCCGATGGCGACGAAATCGCCGGGCATGACGCCCTTGGCCGCAAAGGCGCGGGCGCGCCGGTTGGCGTTGCGTTCGAGTTGTTCCCAGGTCAGTACATCGGAACCATGGCTGACGGCGATGGCGTCACCGGGCTTGCGGTCGGCGTACCAGCGCGGCACGTCGGCGATCGGGATGAGCATGGGGGCGTTTCCGTGGCTCGGCGGCGTCTTTGGCCGCTCTTGTGCTTCGATGGCGGTGGTGCGCCGCCTGCGAGTTATCTTGACAGAGTTGGGCGCGAGCGTGAAGCGATCCGGATTCAAGCGCACTGCTCGAAGGGCTTGCCGTCCTTCCGTCCGGCGTGAATATCTCTGGCGGCTCACCCTTGAATTGCCTGTTTTGCAGTCGCAATTGACCGAAGGTGCCCGGGCAAAGCGCAGATGTAATTAGTAAAATAATATTACTAGTCAGGCCAAATTCTCCATGGAATACTCCCTTCGCTACCGCAACTGGTAGCCGCAAAGGTGCTTGGACACCGATTGGTGGATGCTGGGCGCCGCGACAAACAATGTTGGGAGATGCGCCTCATGACCATCAAAGCCCTTCTTGCGGCCACGGCACTGGCCGCCACCACGCTCTCGCTTCCCGCCGTGGCCGCCGAGCTCACTGTCGGCTTTTCCCAGATCGGTTCGGAATCCGGTTGGCGCGCAGCGGAGACCACGGTCTCCAAATCGGAGGCCGCCAAGCGCAAGGTCAATCTCAAGATCGCCGACGCGCAGCAGAAGCAGGAGAACCAGATCAAGGCGATCCGCTCCTTTGTCGCGCAGGGCGTCGATGCCATCTTCCTCGCGCCCGTGGTGTCGAGCGGCTGGGACGCGGTGCTGAAGGAAGCCAAGGAAGCCAAGAT
Organism: Xanthobacteraceae bacterium; assembly: GCA_019748335.1. Taxonomy (GTDB): domain Bacteria; phylum Pseudomonadota; class Alphaproteobacteria; order Rhizobiales; family Xanthobacteraceae; genus Bradyrhizobium. The sequence goes on along the minus strand of JAIEPP010000514.1, from coordinate 3,917 downwards.
TCCGGTGGTGCTGCTCGATCGCGACATCGATCCGTCGGGCAAGGAGCTCTATCTCACCGCCGTCACCTCCGACAGCGTGCAGGAAGGCGCCGTCGCCGGCGAATGGCTGGCGAAGACCGTAGGCGCGAAGGCCTGCAACGTCGTCGAGTTGCAAGGCACGGTCGGCGCCAGCGTCGCGGCCAATCGCAAGAAGGGGTTTGACAGCGTCGTCGCCAAGCACGCCAACCTCAAGGTTGTTCGCAGCCAGACCGGCGACTTCACCCGTGCCAAGGGCAAGGAAGTGATGGAAAGCTTCATCAAGGCCGAAGGCGGCGGCAAGTCGCTCTGCGCGGTCTATGCCCATAACGACGACATGATGGTCGGCGCGATCCAGGCGATGAAGGAAGCCGGTCTCAAGCCGGGCAAGGATGTGCTGACGGTATCGATCGACGCGGTGCCCGACATCTTCAAGGCGATGGCGGCCGGCGAGGCCAATGCCACCGTTGAACTGACGCCGAACATGGCCGGCCCCGCGCTCGACGCCATCATCGCCTACAAGGGCAAGGGCACGACGCCGCCAAAATGGATCCAGACCGAATCGAAGTTGTACACGGCGGCCGACGATCCGATGAAGGTCTACGACAGCAAGAAGGGCCTCGGCTACTGATCGGCCGGTGCTGCGCCGCCGGATCGGGGATCGGCCCGGCGGCAAAGGCCTTCTCGACTAGTTCGTCCAACTCGGCAAACATGCCCGACGTCCGCGGCCGGCGCGGACGTTGACGGGAGTGATGTCGGCATGAATGCAAGTCCCGACCCCGGTCCCGCGCTGCTGGAAGTGCGCGGCTTAAGCAAAAGTTTCGGCGCGCTGCAGGCACTGCAGGAGGTCGATTTCACCTTGCGGGCTGGCGAAATCCACGCGCTGCTCGGCGAGAACGGCGCCGGAAAATCCACGCTGGTCAAGGTGGTGACCGGCGTGTTCGATCGCGATACCGGGATCGTCCGGCTTGACGGCACCGAGGTCGTGGCGCGGTCAGCGCGGGCGGCGCTCGATGCCGGCATCGCCACCGTCTATCAGGAAGTCAATCTGCTGCCGAACCTGTCGGTGGCGCAGAATCTCTATCTCGGGCGGCAGCCGACCCGTTTTGGCCTGGTCCGTGACGCCGAGATGCGCCGTCGCGCCACCGCGCTGCTGGCTGAGTTCGACCTGCATATCGACGTCGCGGCACCCCTCGGCAGTTATTCGGTCGCGGTCCAGCACATCACCGCGATCGCGCGCGCCGTCGACCTGTCGGCGCGGGTGCTGATCCTCGATGAGCCGACCGCGAGCCTCGATCGCCACGAGGTCGAGATATTGTTCGCGGTGGTGCGCAAGCTCGCCGCCCGGGGCATTGGCGTTCTCTTCGTTACCCACTTCCTCGATCAGGTCTACGAAATCTGCGACCGCATCACGGTGCTGCGCAACGGCCGCCTGATGGGCGAGCGGACGACCGCGGAGCTGCCGCGCATCGAGCTGATCCGGATGATGCTCGGCCGCGAACTCGCGGAAACCACCAGCGCGCGCGCGGCGGAGCGTGCGCGGCCGGTGCGCCAGGTCTGCGCGCGCTTCGAGGGCTACGGCAAGGCCGGCTATCTGTCGCCGTTCGATCTCGTCCTTCACCACGGCGAAGTGGTTGGTCTGGCCGGGCTGCTCGGCTCCGGGCGTACCGAGACGGCGCGGCTGGTATTCGGCGCCGAGCGCGCCGATTCCGGCCGGGCGCTGGTCGAAGGCCAGCCGGTCCGCCTGCAATCGCCGCGCGACGCCGTTGCTCACGGCTTCGGCTACTGTCCCGAAGAGCGCAAGATCGACGGCATCATTGCCGAACTCACTGTGCGCGAAAACATCGTGCTGGCGCTACAGGCCAAACGCGGCCTCGCCCGACCGCTGTCGCGATCCGAGCAGGACGAGATTGCGGCGCGCTTTATCAAATTGCTCGACATCCGCCCGCCGGAGCCGGAGCGGCCGATCGGCCTGTTGTCCGGCGGCAACCAGCAGAAGGCGTTGCTGGCGCGCTGGCTCGCCACCGCGCCACGGCTGTTGGTGCTCGACGAGCCCACCCGTGGCATCGATGTCGGCGCCCATGCCGAAATCATCCGGCTGATCCGCGCGCTGTGCGATGACGGCCTGGCGCTGCTGGTGATCTCTTCCGAGCTCGATGAAATCGTGACCTATTCGGACCGGGTGATCGTGCTGCGCGACCGCGCCCATGTCGACCAGTTGCAGGGCGACGCCATCGACGTCTCGAATATTCTGGCGGCGATTGCGGCCGGCAGCGTTGTCGGCGCAGAGACGGTGCAGCCATGACATTCAGCCTGCAACGCCGCGGCCTCGCTCAGATCATAGCCTTGCTGGTGATTCTCGCGGTCGACCGCATCGTCTCGCCGCAATTCTTCGACCTGCGGCTGCAGGACGGGCGTTTGTTCGGCAGTCTGATCGACGTGCTCAACCGCGGCGCTCCGGTGGCATTGCTTTCTCTCGGCATGGTGCTGGTGATTGCGACGCGCGGCATCGATCTGTCGGTGGGTGCGGTGATGGCGATCTCGGGCGCAATCGCCGCCAGCCTTGCCGATTCCCACGGCGTGCCGCTGGCGATCGCTGTTGCCCTTGGCGCCGGGCTGTTGTGCGGACTATGGAACGGCTTTCTGGTCGCGGTGCTCGGCATCCAGCCGATCGTCGCCACCCTGATCCTGATGGTCGCCGGCCGCGGCATCGCCCAGCTCATCACCGAAGGCCGCATCGTCACGTTTACCGCGCCGGATTTCGTCTGGCTCGGCAACGGTGCGGTGCTCGGCGTGCCGGTGCCGGTCGTGATCGTGCTCGGCATGCTGGTCATTACCGGCGCGGTGGTGCGTGGCTCCGCGTTGGGGCTGCTGATCGAGGCGACCGGGGGCAACGCCCGGGCCAGCGAACTTGCCGGGATCGGCACCCGCGCCATGATTCTTGCGGTCTATGTCTGGTGCGGCCTGTGCGCGGCCCTGGCCGGCGTCATCGCCGCCGCCGACATCATGGGCGCCGATGCCAACAATGCCGGGCTCTGGCTCGAGCTCGACGCCATTCTGGCGGTCGTGATCGGCGGCACCTCGCTGTTCGGCGGGCGCTTCAGCCTGGTGCTGGCGATGGTCGGCGCGCTGATCATTCAGGCGATGAACACCGGCATCCTGCTGTCGGGCTATCCGCCGGAGTTCAATCTCGTCGTGAAGGCCGCGGTCGTGCTGATCGTGCTGCTGCTGCAATCGCCGCGTCTCGCCAGCGCCGGAGCTGCGCTGTGGAGGGCCCGCTCATGAAGAGACTGCCGCCGGCCGCCATCACCGCTTTGGTCCTCATGGCGGGTTTCGCGCTCTGCACGACGCAATTTCCCAATTTTGCTTCCACCCGCGTCGTCGCCAATCTCTTCACCGACAATGCTTTTCTCGGAATCGTCGCCACCGGCATGACCTTCGTGATCATTTCCGGCGGCATCGATCTGTCGGTCGGCTCGGTGATCGGTTTCACCACCGTCTTTGTCGCTGTGATGGTCGAGCGCCTGGGTGTGCCGCCGCTGGTCGCTTTCGCCGCGATCCTGCTGCTGTGTGCTGCCTTCGGCGCGACGATGGGCGCGATCATCCACGTCTTCGACATGCCGCCCTTCATCGTGACGCTGGCGGGCATGTTCCTCGCCCGCGGCAGCAGCTTCCTGATCTCGACGGAATCGACGCCGATCACCGCCCCGATCTATGCGACGGTGTCGGACTTCGCGTTGAAGTTACCCGGCGGCGGCCGGCTCACCGCGATCGCGCTGATCATGCTCGCGGTGGTGGCAGCCGGCGCCGTGCTGCTGCATTTCACGCGCTTCGGAGCCAACGTCTATGCGCTCGGCGGCAGCCGCGTCACCACGGCGCTGATGGGGATCCCGGTCGGCTCG
>JAIEPP010000077.1 GCA_019748335.1 Xanthobacteraceae bacterium | reverse complement strand
CGCACCAGCGCGTAGCAGGCCGCGAGCGCGATCATGAATTCGATCATCAGCCGCAGCTTGCCGGCGAAGCCGCTATGGGTCTGCTTGGTCACCTTGAGATAGTCGTCGTAGAAACCGACAAAGCCGAAACCCAGCGTCACCGCGAGCACGATCCAGACATAGGGATTGAGCGGATTGGCCCACAGCAGCGTCGCCACCACGAGGCCCGACAAAATCATCAGCCCGCCCATCGTCGGCGTGCCCTTCTTGGAGATCAAATGCGACGCCGGGCCGTCGGCGCGGATCGGCTGGCCCTTGCCCTGCCGCAGCCGCAGATGATCGATGATCCAGGGACCGAACAGGAACACGAACAACGCGCCGGTCACCATCGCGCCGCCGGTGCGAAAGGTGATGTAGCGGAAGACGTTGAGGAGCCCGCGAAGAAAACCAAGACCGGGAACGGTGTTGGATAGCTCGATCAGCCAGTAAAACATTCAATATGCCCTATCACGCGGCTTGGTTGCACCGTCTTCAGCGGGAAGGCGCCCGTGCGGGGCCTTGATAAGCGTTTTCGTCCTCAAACCAAGCAAATCTTGGTCATAGCGCAGGCGGCCTCGCGAATCGCCATGCAAAAACAGGGGGTAGCCGGCCCGGTCAGTTTACGCTTTTGCCTGCAGGGCGGCCAGCAGCCTCGGCACAAACTTGTTCACCCAGAACATCTTTTTGCTGCCCTTGACCACCACCACGTCACCGCCGCGCAGCAGCGCCGCGATTTTCTTGGGATCGAGCGTGGCGGGATCTTCATGCCAGCCCAGTGCGCGGCCTGACGGCACCAGGTCATAGAGATGACGCATCAGCGGGCCGACGCAATAGACGCCGTCGAGGCCCGGCAGGTCTGCGGCCAGTTTCTCGTGATAGGCTGATGCGTCGGGGCCGAGTTCCAGCATATCGCCGAGAATGGCGATGCGGCGGCCGGCCTGCACCGGCCGCGCCTTGAGGCTGCCGAGGGCGGCCACCATGCTGGCCGGGTTGCCGTTAAAGCTGTCGTCGATCACGGTGACACCGGCGGCGACCTGCTCGACGCCGCGGCCGGTCATGATGCCGACGTGGTTCAATTCCGTCGCCAGTGCTGTGGCATCGAGGCCGGCGGCGTGGACGGAGGCCAGCGCGGCCAGCGCGTTCCGCAGACGGTGCGGCGCGCCCGGCGTCAGGCTGAATGCAACGGGTTTGCCGTTCACCTGCGCGGTGACATCCCAGCTCTCGCCTTGGGCCGCATGGTTCAACGCCCGCACGTCCGATGCGTCGCCGAAGCGGACGACCTTGCCGTTCCACTCCGGCGCCTCGACATCGGTCGGCAGCACCAGCACGCCGTCTTTGGGAAGACCGAGCACGATGCTCACCTTCTCGCGCCGGATCGCTTCGAGACTGCCGAGCTTTTCCAGATGCACCGGCTGGACATTTACCACCAGCGCCACGGTCGGCTTTGTCACCTCGGTCAGCCGCGCGATTTCGCCGGTCTGGTTCATGCCCATTTCGACCACCCACAGGCTCGCGCGCGGGCTGGCATTGCACAGCGTCAGCGGCACGCCCCAGAAATTATTGAAACTGCTCGGGCTGGCATAGGCGTTGGGATACGCGGCGAGGAATTCCTTGGTGCTGGTCTTGCCGGCGCTGCCGGTGAGACCGATCACGGGGCCTTTGAAGCGCGCGCGCGCCGCACGGGCCAGCCCCCACAGGCCGTCGATCAGCGTGTCCTTGACGACGAGTTGCGGAATGCTGACGCCGGCAATGCGATGCGGCACGATCATCGCCACCGCGCCGGATGCTTCCGCCTTGTCGGCAAACTCCCAGCCGTCGCGCGCGCTGGCGAAACTCGAAATGAAGCCGCCGCTCGGCGTGCCGCTGAGCGCCACGAACAGGCATCCGGGCTTCACCAGCCGGCTGTCCTGGGTCACGAAATCGATTGACGTGTCCGGAAAGTCGCCTGACAGGCCCAACGCCCGCGCCACTTCGGCAATCGTCCACAACGGCACCGCGTTCATGCAACCCTCGCTGCGAGCGCGGCCGCCACCGCCTCGTGATCGCTGAAATGCAAAACCTTGTCGCCGACAATCTGGCCGGTCTCGTGGCCCTTGCCGGCGATCAGCAGCGCGTCGCCGGGTTGCAGCGCCGCGATGCCGGCCTTGATCGCTTCCGTGCGGTCGCCGATCTCATCGGCGCCTTTTGCTTCCGCCAGAATGGCGGCGCGGATCGCATCAGGATTTTCGCCGCGTGGATTGTCGTCGGTGACGATGACGCGGTCGGCATTCAGGTGCGCGATCGCGCCCATGATCGGACGCTTGCCGGCATCGCGATCGCCACCGGCGCCGAACACCACCACCAGCTTGCGTTTGGCATACGGCCGCAACGCCTGCAACGCCTTCGCCAGCGCATCCGGCTTGTGCGCATAATCGACGAAGATGGGAGCACCGTTGTATTCGCCGACCCGCTCGAGCCGTCCCTTGGCGCCTTCGAGATGCTCCAGCGTCGCCAGCACCGCCGCCGGCTCGCTGCCGGTCCCGATCGCAAGCCCGGCGGCGACCAGCGCATTCTCGATCTGGAATTCACCAACCAGCGGCAGCTTGATCATGTATCTGCGCCCGCGATGTTCGAGCACGAGCTGTTGCGCAAAGCCATCGACGGCGGCGGCACACAGCCGAATCCCCTCGCCTTCGCCATCCGCGTTGCGGCCGACGGCGATGATCCGCAAATTCTTCGAACGCGCGGCGTCGACCACTTCTTGCGAACAATCATGATCGGCCGAGATCACAGCCGCACCACCGGGCGCAACGAGATCGCGGAACAGCCGCATCTTGGCGCCCAGGTAATGCGCGACGTCGGGATGATAATCCATGTGGTCGCGCGAGAGGTTGGTGAATCCGCCGGCGGCGATGCGGACGCCGTCGAGCCTGAACTGGTCGAGGCCGTGCGAGGACGCCTCGAAGGCCAGATGCGTGACGCCCTCGCCGGCGATCTCGTCGAGCTGTTTGTGAAGCGCAATCGGATCCGGCGTCGTCAGCGAGCCATAGACGGTACGCTTCGGCGAGACCAGCCCGATGGTACCGATGCTGGCGGAAGCATGGCCCAGTCGCTCCCATATCTGGCGCGTGAAGGCCGCGACCGAGGTCTTGCCGCTGGTGCCGGTCACGGCGGCGATGGTCGTGGGTTGCCGCGGATAAAACCGGGCTGCAGCCAGCGACAGCGCGCGGCGCGGATTGGATGTAACAACGAACGGTATGGGGCGGTCGCCGGATGGCGCGTGGTCGCCGGCGACCGCAACGGCGCCCGCGGCGATCGCTGCATCGATGAAGCGCGAACCATCGGTCTTGCTGCCGGCAATCGCGAAGAACAGGTCACCCGGCTTCACCGCACGGCTATCGACCGCAAGTCCCCTGACGTCGACAGCTGCCGCCTGCGGCTCGATCACAGCATCGTCGCTGAAGAGGTCGCGAAGTCTCATGGTCTTCCAGTCCGGCCGGCGCTATTCGCCTTCGAGCCTGATCCGATGGATCACGCTCTCATTCCTTTGTTTTGAGCATGATCTTGTCGGAAAACCGGCTACCACTTTTCCGGATCATGCTCCTGATAGGGATTACTGGGTTGTCTTCGATGCCGCAAGAATAAGGCGGTCGGACGGCGGCAGATCGAAGCGCGGTTCGAGGCCCAAAAGCGGCGCGATGCGGGAAATCACCTTGCCGCCGGTCGGTACGGCGTTCCAGCCCGAGGTGATGAAACCGTGGGTTTCCGGCAGCGCCTTGGGCTCGTCCAGCATCACCAACAGCTGGTACTGCGGGTTGTCGGCGGGGATGATCGCCGTGAACGAGTTCAGCACCTGCTTCTTGGAATAGCGCCCGCCGACCACCTTTTCGGAGGTGCCGGTCTTGCCGCCGATATAGTAGCCCTTGACGTCAGCCGACTTGGCGGTTCCGATCTCGGCGTTCAGCCGCATCAGATAGCGCATCTTCTCCGACGTCTCGGGCTTGATCACCCGCTTCGCCATCGCCCGGGCTTCCTCTTCCGAGCGTTTCAGGAAGGTCGGCGGAATCAGCAGCCCGCCATTGACGACGGCGTTGATGCCCATCACCGCCTGCAGCGGCGCCACCGCGATGCCGTGGCCGAAGGAAATCGTGATCGTGTTGAGTTCGCTCCAGCGCTTCGGCACGATCGGCGATGCGCTCTCCGGCAGTTCGGTACGCAGCCGGTCCATCTGGCCGAGCTTCTTCAGGAACGCCTTGTGCGCCTCGACGCCCTGCGCCATCGCAATGCGGGCGGCGCCGACGTTGGAGGAGAAGGTGAACACTTCCGCCAGCGTGATCGAGCGGCCAAGCGGATGGGTGTCGTGAATGGCGAACTTGCCGAAATGCAGCGCGCCACGCGCATCATAGAGCGAGTTGAGCGTGGCCTTGCCGGAATCCAGCGCCATCGCCAGGGTCAGCGCTTTGAAGGTCGAGCCCATTTCGTACACGCCGGTGGTCAGGCGGTTGATGCGGTCGGGGTCGTGCGCCTCTTTCGGATTGTTCGGATCGAAATCCGGCAGCGACACCAGCGCCACGATCTCGCCGGTCCTGACATTGGAGACGAGGCCGGAGGCGGCCTTGGCCTTGTACTTGTCTTTTGCCTTCAGGAGTTCGTCGCGGAGCGCGTGCTCGACGCGCAGGTCGATCGACAGTTCCACCGGCCGCTGCAGCCGGTCGGTCGCAAAGCCGGCGCGATGCAGGTCGGCCAGACCGTTATTGTCCAGCCACTTCTCCATGCCGGCGATGCCCTGGTTGTCGATGTTGACCAGGCCGATCAGATGCGCGACCGACGCGCCGGTGGGATAGACGCGCTTGTTCTCACGCAGGAAGCCGATGCCGGGAATGCCGAGGCGGTGAATGTCCTGCTGCTGCTTCGGCGTGATCTCGCGCTTCAGCCAGACAAAGCCCTTGCGCGACGACAGCCGCTCACGCACTTCGCCGGTGTCAAGATCCGGCAGCGTCGCGGTGAGAAGTTCGATCGCCTCGTCCTTGTCGATGATGCGGCGGGGTTCGCCGAACAGGCTCGGGGCCTTGACGTCGGTGGCCAGCACCTCGCCGTTGCGATCGACGATGTCGGGCCGCGCGGTCGCGATCGCATCCTGCGACGCGGCGCGGCGCGCACTGTGACTGTCGGCGCCGACGGCGAACATCACGAGGCGTCCGGCGAGGATGGCGTAAACGGCGGCAAAGGCGAGGATCGCAAGGCCGACCCGGGCACGGGCTTTCGCGGCGCGGTCGACATTGCGCCCGTAGAGCAGGCTGCGGATCAGCCGCTGCCGCCACGGCTCCACGGGCTTGCTGGTTCTGGTCAGTGCCCGGCCGGTCATTGCCGGCCTCCTGGCTGAACTGCCGGCTGATTTGCCGGCGCGGGGATCGACCCGGTCACGGACCGCGCGTCGGCGGTCGCCTCGATGGTGTTGATCATCGAGCCGATCGGATCGGCAGCGCCCGGCTTTGCAAAGCTCGGCGGCCGCTCGGGCAGGTTCTTCAGCGTATCGTATTGCGTGGCGATCAGCGGCTTCAGGCCGAGATGGCGATCGGCGAGGCCTTGCAGCCGCAGTGGCGCATCGAGCTTGGCCCATTCCGCACGCAGCGTCGCGATCGCATCGCGCTGCTCGCGGATTTCCGCGTTCAGGCGCAGCACGCGCTCGACGCGCGCCGTCGATTCCATCTTGATCCGGTAGACGTAAGCCGCCGCGAAGATCAGCATGCCGATGACGAGAAGGTGGATGACGCGCATGGTCAGCCTCCCCTCATCACGTCTGACAGCACCGGCCATGCCGGCAGTTCGCCGGCGGCATGCGCCGGCGCGGCGGTGCGTTCGCCGGCGCGCAGCTTTGCGGAGCGCGCACGGGGGTTAGCGGCAACTTCCGCCTCACCGGGGGTGACCGGACGCTTGGTCAGAATCTGAAAACTCGGCGCGGTCTGCGCCATCTCCGGCAAATGCCGCGAGCCGCCGCCGGTCTTGCCGCGCGCGTTGAAGAAGTCCTTGACGATGCGGTCTTCCAGCGAGTGGAACGACACCACGACGAGCCGGCCGCCCGGCCTCAGCACGCGTTCCGCGGCCGCCAGCGCCAGATGCAGCTCGTCGAGTTCGCCGTTGACGAAAATCCGCAAGCCCTGGAACGTTCGCGTCGCCGGATGAATCTCGTTCGGCTTGGCATGAACCACCTTGGAGACGATGTCGGCCAGCGCCTTCGTGGTCGTGATCGGCGCTTCCTTGCGTGCCGCGACGATGGCGCGAGCAACAGCGCGCGAATATTTCTCTTCGCCGAAGATGTAGATGATGTTGGCAAGCTCGGCCTCGGAGGCCTTCGCCACCACATCCGCAGCCGTCGGGCCGTCATGGCCCATCCGCATATCGAGCGGGCCGCCGAGCCGGAACGAAAAACCGCGCGCGGCCTGATCGAGCTGCATCGAGGAGACGCCGACGTCCATCACGACGCCATCGACGGCGGCAACGCCTTGCGCGGCGCAGATCGCGTCGAGATTCGAGAAGCGATCTTCGACCAGGGTCAGCCGGCCGCCCGAACGGTCGACCAGATCGAAGCCGCCGGTAATCGCTGACCGGTCACGGTCGATGCCGATGACCCGGGTTCCCGCGATATCGAGGATGGCGCGGCTGTAGCCGCCGGCGCCGAAGGTCGCATCGAGATAGATTCCGCCGTCATGGGGGGCCAGCATCTCGACCGCCTCGCGGCCGAGAACCGAGATATGACGTGGCGCAGCCGGGGTCATGCGACGGCCCCCGGCACTTTCGGGCGGGAAGTAAGAAAATTGGACGCGAACGGGCCCATTGCGCCTCAAATCTCCGCGCTTCGCCGGGCTATTCCGGCTAAAAAGCCGCCGTGAGGCGCGATCGCCATTCCCCGCCCCACCCGGCAAACCCT
>JAIEPP010000382.1 GCA_019748335.1 Xanthobacteraceae bacterium | reverse complement strand
ATCGGCGGCTCCGGAGTATCTGCTGGCGGGGACGACGCCGCATTGGTCCGGCGTGCTCAGGATCGGCGATGCCGATTGGCAGGTGCGCGCTACGCCGACCACCGACGGGCCGTTGATTGCGCATTACTACCGCGCCATGGCCGTGTTCGCGGGCGCCGTTGTCATCACGGCGTTTCTTTCCGCCTATCTCTGGCTCGCCAGCCGCAACGCGCTGCAACTGGCGCAGGCGAACCGGCGCGTTCTGGAACTGGCGCAGACCGATGTCCTGACCGGGTTGCCGAACCGGGCGTTCTTCCTGGATCAGCTGAACGACGTTAATTCAGACGAGCGGACGCGCGATGGGACCTTTTCGATCCTGATGCTCGACCTCGATCGTTTCAAGAACGTCAACGACTCGCTCGGCCATGCCGCCGGCGACGAATTGTTGCGGCAGGTGGCGGGTCGCCTGAAATCGGCGCTGCGCGCCACCGACGTGCTGGCGCGACTCGGTGGCGACGAATTCGCGGTGCTTCAGACGGCGTGCGAGGATCAGCGCTCCAGTTCGACCGAGCTGGCGGCACGGATTTCCAAACTTGTCGCCACGCCGTTCCTGCTGCCTGGCCACCGCGTCGAAATCGGCACCAGCATCGGGATTGCGCTGGCGCCGGAGCACGGCAGCGACAGGGATGGGCTGCTGAAAAAGGCCGATCTGGCGCTCTACCGCTCGAAATCGGCGGGCAGGGACTGCTACACCGTCTACGACGAAGCAATGTCGGCGGAGCTCGAGGCCCGCAACACCCTCGAAGGCGATTTGCGGGATGCCATCGCGCGCTGTCATTTCGAGGTGCACTATCAGCCGTTCTTCGACTTCCAGACCGGACGACGGCGCGGGGTGGAAGCGCTGGTGCGCTGGCGCCATCCGATCCGCGGCCTGATTCCTCCCGACCAGTTCATTCCGCTCGCCGAAGAGACCGGCCTCATCATCCCGCTCGGCGAATGGGTGATCCGGCGCGCCTGCGACGACGCGATGTCGTGGCCGGCGGATATCAAGGTCGCGGTCAACCTTTCGCCGGTCCAGTTCAAGCAGGCCGGGTTGTTCGAAATGATCACCTCGGCGCTGAAGGATTCCGGCCTGCCGCCGGAACGGCTGGAGATCGAGATCACCGAATCCGTCCTGCTGGAACGCGCGCTCGAAAACCACGCCTTTATCGAACGGCTGCGGGGCATCGGCATTTCGCTGGCGCTCGACGATTTCGGTACCGGCTATTCATCGCTCGGCAGCCTGACCGCGTTCCCGTTCAACAAGATCAAGATCGACAAATCGTTCATTGCCGACCTGGCGCGGAATCACAAGAGCATGGCGATCATCTGCTCGATCGTGACGCTGGCCTCGGGTCTCGACATGTCGGTCACGGTCGAAGGCGTGGAAACGCGCGAGCAGTACGAGCGGTTGAAGTCGCTCGGGGTCAACTTCGCGCAAGGCTATCTCATGGGCCGGCCGGTGCCGATCGACGAGCTCGCACGCCAGCCGCAGGTTTATCTTCCGCGCCAGGACGCGGCGTAATCCCCACTATACCAGCCTTGCGATCCCGACATCGTCGGCGACGCCATCCAGTCCACGCATCAGGGCCGGGGCGAGCGGAATTCCATCGCGCGCCCGTGTCGTCCGGGTCTCAAAGCTGCGTTCGCCCGGCACCAGGAGGCGGTCCACGCCCGGCATCCGCTCGCTGTTCCTGATATCGCGCACCAGCGTATCGACGCTTTTCTTGAATGCGGCGACGTCGCCGAAGGCGGCCACATTGATGGCGGCGATCGCCTGGCCTGTATTGGTGACGCTGTCGTCGTCATGGTTGAAATCGATCACGTCCTTGCCCATCGCAGCCCCGCCGAGCGTGCCGGCGAGCAGGCCGATGACGAGGGCGAGGCCGTAACCCTTGTAGCCGGCCTCCATGCCGCCGAGCGGCAGCAGCATGCCCTCGTCGGCGCGTTTCGGATCGGTCAGCGGCTTGCCCGCGCGGTCGATCATCCAGCCTTCCGGCATGGTCTCGCCGCGCAACGCCTTGGTCTTCACCTTGCCGTAGGCGGCAACCGTGGTGGCCATGTCCAGCACGATCGGCTTCTCGTCGCCGGCCGGAATAGCCGCCGCGATCGGGTTGGTCGACAGCAGCATGTCGAGGCCGCCCCAGGGCGGCAGATGGTTGGCGTTGCCGACCGCGAAGTAGAGCCCGATCATGTCATGGGCCAGCGGCATCGATGCGTAGAGCGAAGCGGGACCGGCGTGGTTGGAGAATTGCGAGTTGACCCACGCGATACCCGTCGTGCGCGCCTTTTCGATCGCCATTTCGGCCGCGCGCTTCATCACCAGATGACCCATGCCGTTGTCGCCGTTCAACACGGCGGTAGAGAGATGGTCGTGCAGGACGCGGATATTGGGTCGGACGTTGAAGCCGCCGGCCTTGATGCGCCTGACATATTGCGGCAGCCGGGAGACGCCATGGCCGTCGGAGCCTTGCAGGTCCGCTTCCGCCATCAGGGTGGCGACGGTGGCCGCATCCTGGTCCGGCAAACCCACTTTCGTCAGCGCTTCCTGAATGAACGCCTCGAGCCGGCTGAACGTAACGGTGGTCTCGGACATCAGGAATCCCCATGGCCGCGGCGTTCAATGCGCCCGGCGCGATTTTTGACGGTAAAGGTGGGCAGGCGGGCTGAAACCCTAACCGGGGCCGAAGGCCTTGAAGGTGATGATGGTGTGGGTGTCCTGGATGCCGGGAATCACCTGCACCTTTTCGTTGACGAAATGGCCGATGTCGGTGTCGTTGTCGACGTAGAACTTGACCAGCAGATCGTAGTCGCCGGCAGTGGAATAGATCTCCGAGGCGATCTCGGCTTCCGCGAGCGCATTGGCGACGGCGTAGGACTGGCCGAGCTTGCATTTGAACTGGACAAAGAAGGGAACCATCGCTGAAGTCTCCAGGATTCTTGCCGACAATAGGCCAAAAACCGATGCTTGTGGCAAGCCAACTTGCTGCCAATAGCCCGCCGCGCTAGGACATCCTATGGCCCCGAACACACCATTGGCGCGAGCCTGAAATGACGACGCCGATCGCACTGACGATTGCCGGCTCGGACTCCTCCGGCGGCGCCGGGATCCAGGCCGACCTGAAGACGTTTGCCGCACTCGGGGTCTATGGCGCCTCCGTCATTACCGCGCTGACCGCGCAGAACACGCAAGGGGTCAGCGGCATCCACCAGGTGCCCGCCGAATTCGTCACCGCGCAGATCGACGCGGTGTTTTCCGATCTCGCGGTCGGCGCCGTGAAGATCGGCATGGTGGCGCAGCCGGCTGTGATCGACGCCATCGTCGCCGGGCTGAAGCGCTGGTCGCCGAAGCATATCGTGCTCGATCCCGTGATGGTCGCGACCTCGGGCGACCGGCTGCTCGCCGCCGATGCGGTCGAGGCGTTGCGCACCAAACTCATTCCGTGCGCTGCGGTGATCACGCCGAATCTGCCGGAAGCGGCGGCCCTGCTGGATGAGCCGATGGCGACGAACGAAGCCGCGGTCGAGGATCAGGGCAGGCGACTGCTGGCGATGGGATGTACGGCGGTGCTGATCAAGGGCGGCCACGGCCAGGGCGCGGAGAGCATCGACTACCTGATCGATGCGAACGGCATCGTCACACTCGCGGCTCCGCGTATCGCGACCAGGAACACCCACGGTACCGGCTGCTCGCTGTCATCGGCGATCGCGGCTGGTCTTGCCAAGGGTGAGGATATGCAAACCGCTGTTCTAAACGCCAAGGCCTTCGTCAGTGCCGGCATTGCCGCGGCGGATCGCTTTGCCGTCGGCCATGGCCACGGCCCGATCCATCATTTCCAGAGATTCTACTGAGGCCGCGGGAACTCGATTCCGTCCGTCGCACGGCTTGATGGTGGCGTGCAATTGCATGCAATCTTGCGAACGGCCCAAGGTTGCAATACCCTGCGGCGGATTGCAGAGGCCCGTGCGTTACGAACAGGCGGATAATTTCTAGATCAGACGATTAATTTCTTCGTTTTTCTGCGGGCCGCCTTTGATTTCAATCAATTTCGGAGCTCCTGATGAACACGCCTTGCCCCTTCGACACCAACCAGATGGGTTTCTCCGGTACCCCGGTCCAACAGGCGCAATGCCTGCTGCGCTTTGTCAAACGCGTCGGCAATGTCGACGACACGCCGGCCACGTTGCCGCAAATACTGACAACCCTGCTTTCCGATCCGCTCACCCTCGGCGTCACCAAGTCGCAACTCAGAGCGCACTTGCAGAAGCAGGGCATCGCCGAGAGCACCGTGGGCGGTCCGGTCACCGACCGGGTCTGCCATGCCGACTCCGATAATCCGTCAGCGCCTTTGGCGCGATACTTCATGATTCACGACACCAGTTCCAAGCTCAAGGCGAACGAAACATTCGATCCGGCGTTCATCAACACCGCTGCCTGGTCCGGGAACAGTCTTTCATCGCTCAAGCGCGGGAAGACCCATATCTACATCACCCGCCTCGGACAAACGCTGACGGATAACAGCTATCTGACGCCGTTCCGGGCCACCCAGTTCGAGCTGAAGCCGCCCCACACGCGCTTTCGCGGACTGTTTCTGCATCACGAGCTTGTCCAGCCCCGCAAGGGTCCGGGCGGCACCGATCCGGATTCACCGGATCCGGGCTTCACTCCTGAGCAGTATGCCGGACTCGCGCTGCAATACGTCATTGCGAGTGTCCGGCGCGGCAACTGGATGGTCCCGGCGTTTCATTGCGTGCTGGATCTGCATGTCGGCGACCACGACGATCCGCAGCGGTTCGATCTCGCAGCCTGGGGCAATGCGCTGGACCAGACCCTGATCGCTGTGCGCACCCAAAGGAACGCCGCACCGAGCATGGCCATGGAGGTTATGGCCGCGCCGAACGACTTCCGTACTCCCGCCGGACGATCCAAAACCAAGGACGGGAAGGGAGGTTCGACCACCACCGGCCTGCAAGGCTCGATCCGTGAGCCCGCTCCTGGAGTCACGGTGATCGATGCCGTCGAGACGATAACGGCGTTTCGGGACGGAAGGTCGCTCGGTGCCGCAAGGGCGGTGCGGCAAGTTCGCACCACGAACACGGAGAAGACGGTGGTGGAGCAAGCCGACTATTGCTGGGGCAGGCGCTCGCTTCCGAACGCCGAGCTCGTCGAGGCCGGTCAGGCCCTCACTGGTAGCGGCGTCTTCGAAGGCAAGGCCACGTTCTTCGGCAAGGGCGATACCGAGGACGAAGGCACCGGCGGTCCGGTTTTCGGCACCGTGCAGACAGACAGCAGCGTGTTCGGCATCTCACTGAAAAAAGCGCGCATGCTGGACCTCGGCCTTCTCACCGACAAGAACGGCGTTCTAAAGTTAAGCGACAAGGGTGCGCGGGCGATTGTCGAGGTGTTCTTCCCCGACACCGGCCGGCTGGTGCGATTGCCGCTGGTCGATATCGGACCCGCCAACACTGGGCCGGCCAAGACGGCGGTCGCTGACCTCACGGTTGCGGCGACGGCGTTTCTGCAACGCTTCACCGAAAAAGACATCAGGAAGCTCGACAATATCGTCGTGCAGGCCCGCGTTATCGCCTAGCGCGAGCCTGTTTTCAAACAAACGCAGAGGAAACGAAATGGCCAGATGTCCGTTTGCGCGATGGATGCCGCTTCCGTGGAACGCGGGCCA
Source organism: Xanthobacteraceae bacterium (assembly GCA_019748335.1). Taxonomy (GTDB): domain Bacteria; phylum Pseudomonadota; class Alphaproteobacteria; order Rhizobiales; family Xanthobacteraceae; genus Bradyrhizobium. The sequence goes on along the minus strand of JAIEPP010000382.1, from coordinate 1,204 downwards.
CTACGTCGCTGGTCCGTTCAAGATCGTCCATCACACCACCGAGGGGTCGACGGCGGCGGGCGCCTTCGCCACCTACCATCAAAGCCATGACATCCCGCATTTCACCGTTGACGACCAATTCATCTATCAGCATCTCGATACCGAGGTCGCGGCAACAGCCCTGGCGCATCCGCCTGGAACGGTCGAGACCAACAAGCATTCAGCGATCCAGTTCGAGCTGGTTGGCTTTGCCGGAAAGCCCAAGAACAAGGCGAGCCTGAAAAATGTAGGCCGGCTGTGCCGCTGGATCGAGAGCACCCATGGCGTTCCGATGGAATGGCCCAACGGCTTTCCCAGGCCTCCCGTCAACGGAAAAGACCCCCAACATCATAACCGGGATCAGCATAATTGGACGACCAAGGGTGGCCACTACGGACATTGTCATGTTCCGGTAAACGTCCATTGGGATCCCGCCTATACGGCCGACGAAGTCGCTTATGTCATGAGCATTACGGCGTCTGACGGTTTGGAGCTTGTCGAAGAAAAATCGATGTTGCCGGTGATGGACAGCCGGGCTCCGATACCGAAATCGATGCGAGGAACCGGCCCGGTGCGCAAATCCGGTGCAGCCGTAGCCAAGAAGCCCAAGCTCAAGAAAGCAAAGGCGAAGAAGGCTCGCAAAAAACGCACGTAACAAAACCCGGCAGTAGCCATGGGCTGTCCACGCGACGGCCCTGCAATTGGTCGGGCAAATTGGCTTCGCCCCCTGTATGTCGCCTCACTGTCGCATCGTGCTGATATTCGCGATTACCGGGGGCGCAAGACTGATTCTCGTGATGCCGTTAACGCTTAGGAATCGTCATCGCTCTGTCACAGGAATCCGATAGGTGCATGGCGCATGGGTAGTGACTCCTTGAGTGAAGAAAGCCCCGAGCGGCGCTTTCGCACCTTGTTTATCTCCGACGTTCATCTCGGGGCCCGCGGTTCGCAAGCCGACCGCTTGGTAGACTTTCTCAGAACGCATGACGCCGATACCATCTATCTCGTCGGCGACATCGTTGACGGCTGGGCGCTGAAGTCCGGCTGGTACTGGCCTCAATCGCACAACGACTTCGTGCAGAAGATGCTGCGCAAGGCGCGCAAGGGCGCCAAGGTCATCTACGTGCCCGGCAATCACGACGAGTTTCTGCGCAACAACTACTACGGAACCCATTTCGGCGGCATC
>JAIEPP010000218.1 GCA_019748335.1 Xanthobacteraceae bacterium | reverse complement strand
TGAAATCCTCGGCAAGCTTGTTGACGATGTCGTTGTTGCCGCCGGTCATGGCGTGCCACCACTGGATTTCGGTCACAGCGTGGGCAGGCGTCGCGAGCGCGAGCGCAACAGTTACTGCCGCCGCTGCGCCGAATTGTCTAAGAGCCATGAAATTCCTCCGGGTTGGGTCGTCACCTTCGTTTCGCGCGATAACAGCGCCGGATGACGGACAAATGACCGTATAAGCGAAAGCAGAGTATTGGGGAAGCATACCCCGGGGAAAGCCGTCAAATAGGCGAAGGGCGATCGTCCCGGGCTCGCCGGGACGATTAACCGGGCTGATAAGTCGTCAGCGCTTACGCTCGGCGCCGCAGACCGCGCCCTTGGCGACCAGGGCCTCGATCTCGCTTTTGGAATAGCCGAATTCGCCCAGCACTTCTGACGTGTGCTGGCTGAATTTCGGTGGGGTGCGGCGCAGGCTCGGCTTGGTCCGCGCCAGCCGGATCGGGGAGGCGACGCCCTTGTACCAGTCCTTCTCGATGACATCGCCGCGGTGGATGGTGTGCGGATTGGTCAGCGCCTGATCTATCTTCTGCACCGGACCTGCCGGCAGTCCTGCCGCCAGCAGCCGGTTGCAGAGCGGTTCGGCCTCATGCTGGCTGAACACCGCCGCCAGTTCTTCACGCAGCGCGTCGCGGTTGGCGATGCGGTCCTTGTTGCGGGCAAAGCGCGGATCGGTGCCGAGTTCGGGCTTGCCGACCTCCTTGGCCAGCTTGCGGAAGGTGCCGTCATTGCCGACGCCGATGAAGATGTTGTCGGTCTTGGTCGGGAAGATTGCATACGGCACCAGATTGGGATGCTCGTTGCCGGTTAGATTTGGCGGCTTGCCGTGCATGAAATAGTTCGCGGCGTGCGGATGCATGATCGCCAAACCAGTCTCGTACAGCGTGGTTTCGAGAAACTGGCCCAAGCCCGATCGCTGCCGCTCCGACAGCGCCATCAGGATGCCGATCGCCGCGTAAAGCCCGGTGGTGATGTCGACGAGGGGAACACCGATCCGCATCGGGCCGCTTTGCGGCGAGCCGGTCGCGGCGATCATGCCGGTCATGGCCTGGATGATCGCGTCATAGCCGGGATTGCCGCCGCGCGGCCCGTCGGCGCCGAAGCCGGAAATCCGGCAATGCACGAGCCTGGGAAATTTCGCGCGCAGCACGTCGTTGCCGATGCCCCATTTGTCGAGCGTGCCCGGCTTGAAATTCTCGATCAGGACGTCGGCGGTTTCCAGCATCTTCATCAACACCATGCGTCCGCCCTCGGAAGCGAGGTCGAGCCCGATCGAGCGCTTGTTGCGGTTGATGCCGACGAAATAGGCCGCGTCCTCGTCGTGGAAGGGAGGGCCCCAGTCGCGCACCTCGTCGCCGGCCGGCGGTTCGACCTTGATGACGTCGGCGCCGTGGTCGGCGAGGATTTGCGTGCAATAGGGGCCGCCGAGCACGCGCGTGAGATCAACCACGCGCAGGCCGGTCATCGCGCCGGGAGCCGCTTCAGAACTCATGGAAACAATCTTCGCTCAGGAATGGAATTCCTGAGCTAGCGGTGTTCGCGCGCGGCGGCAATAGCCGCGCACGGGCGCATGACGAAGCCTGTCCGCCATACGGAAAATGGCCCGCCGATGCCTGCGGCGGTCCATCTGATGCGTCGTTACACCACCGTCAGGCGCACATCCACATTGCCGCGCGTGGCGTTGGAGTAGGGGCACACCTGGTGGGCTTTCTCGACCAGCGCTTCCGCCTCGGTGCGGGCAAGGCCTGGGAGCGAGACGGCGAGGTCGATGTCGAGGCCAAAGCCACCGGCCGAGCGCGGGCCGATGCCGACCGTTGATGTCACCGAGGCATCCGCGGGGACCTTGGGGCCGCCCTGGGAGGCGACGAATTTCATCGCGCCGATGAAGCAGGCGGCATAGCCGGCCGCGAACAGCTGCTCGGGATTGTTGCCGGCGCCACCGCCGCCGCCGAGTTCCTTAGGCGTCGTCAGTTTGACGTCGAGCGCGCCATCGAGCGTGGCGGCGTGGCCATCACGGCCACCGGTGGCCTTGGCGCTGGTCTTGTAGAGCACATTGACGGACATGGTGGTTCTCCTGGTTGGAATTTCAATGCGATCTGTATTGCAGGCAATTGAATTGCGTGCAATATAAAATCTATCGCCTCACATTTAATTGTTCGCAATTGAATGCCCGGGTGCGAGGCCCCAGAATGGAGGCAGGATCTAACTGACGGGTCGAGGTAAGGCATGGCACGGAAACCGGCGGCGGACTGGCCGCTGCAATTGGACAATCAAATCTGCTTTGCGATCTATTCCACGGCGCATGCGTTCAACCGCGTCTACAAGCCGCTGCTCGACCGCCTTGGGCTGACCTATCCGCAATATCTGGTCATGCTGGTGTTGTGGGAGTGCGACGGCGTCCCGCTCAAGGATATCGGCGAGCGCCTGTTTCTCGATTCCGGCACGTTGACGCCGCTGTTGAAGCGGCTGGAGGCGGCTGAACTCCTCAAGCGCACCCGCAGTACCGAGGACGAGCGTCAAGTATTGATCGCGCTGACGCCGAAGGGGCAGGCTTTGAAAGAGAAAGCGAGGGCGGTCCCGGAAGGGATCCTCGCGAGCTCGGCCTGTTCGCTCGGGGAATTGTCGTCGATCCGGAACGATGTCGTGGCGCTGCGGGACCGGCTGAATGCGGCGCTGGGGGAGTAGGGGGGCTGGGGCGTTAGAGGCGCTTTTTGGCGAAGGCTCGGCCGGAAGCAGACTTCAGATATTTTTCGAAGGCGATGGCCTGCTTTTCGTCACTGAACGCCACGTAGGTTTTCATCCGCCAAGGTCCGTACTTCGACGTGTGTGGGACCTCTCCGGCATTGTGCTTTGCCAATCTCGCCCGCAAGTCGTCGGTGATCCCAACGTAGAAGTGCAGGGAGTCGAGACTTTCCAGAATGTAGACGTACTTCATGGGCCCATTCTGCCATCGGCCTGCCATGCAAACTTTCGCAGGATATCGCTTTTTGCGGCCGTTTCGTCGGGAAGGGTCTGTCGAGCCGAAGCAGGAAAGTTTAGCGCTGATCGATAGAGCCCGGCTTCGCCCTGCGGGCTACGCCGCGGCAGCCTTCGCTTGCTTCGCGTCGATAGGGCACGGCGTGGCTTGCCGAGCCGTAGCTTGCGAAGCAAGCGAAGGCTGGTGGAGCCAGGCGGGATCGAACCGCCGACCTCTTGCATGCCATGCAAGCGCTCTCCCAGCTGAGCTATGGCCCCGTAGAATCGCAAAGCCTCAAATCAGGCCTGCGGGCATGACCCTGAACCACAGTTCAGGGCCGATCTCAAGTCTCTTCGTCGTTGCCGACGTCGCCAATGATATCGGTGACGTCCTCGTCGCCTTCTTCCTCGTCCGGAATGAAGGTCGAATCGTCGTCGTCATCGTCCTCGATGGTCTCGTCGACCTCGATATCGTCTTCCGATTCGGGAACCACGGCCTTGACCTTGCCGGTGTTCTCCTCGGCATCGGCTTCTTCCAGCGAGACCAACTCTTCGGCCTCGGCGGCCTCGGGCTGGTCGGCGGCGGAAGCGGCAGAAGCCGCGGCAGCGGCGCGCGCGGCATCGCCACGGGCGGCCCGCGGCGGCACGATCGGCGCAATCGGCACCACCTCGCCGGTGTAGGGCGAAATCACCGGGGTCTTGTTCAGGTCGTAGAATTTCTTACCCGTCGTCGGGCAAATGCGTTTGGTTCCGAGATCGGATTTGGCCACGTGTGGGATCCTGGGAAATTCTGAAAAACGGTGCTTCACTTGGCTAGTTGAGGGGCTGGTGTCAATAGCGCTTTGACGCAAATGACGGCCGCGTGACGCCGTGTGGCCCATGTGATACTGCCCCGCCGCAGAGGACACAATCTTGACCCATTCAGATCTGCTTGCCGACCCGACTCCGCTGGAATCCCGCGCCAGCGGCCCCCTGACCGGCAAAGTCCGCGTTCCCGGCGACAAGTCGATTTCGCACCGGGCCCTGATCCTGGGCGCGCTTTCGGTTGGCGAAACCCGCATTTCGGGCCTGCTGGAGGGCGAAGATGTCCTCAATACCGCCAAATCCATGCAGGCGCTGGGCGCCAAGGTCGAGCGAACGGGCCCGTTTGCCTGGTCGGTGCGGGGCGTCGGCGTGGCGGGCCTCGCCCAACCGGCTGCCCCCCTCGATTTCGGCAATTCCGGCACCGGCTGCCGGCTGGTGATGGGAGCGGTCGCTGGCTGCCCGATAACGGTGGTTTTCGACGGCGACGCCTCGCTGCGCTCCCGTCCGATGCGACGCATCCTGGATCCCCTGGAATTGATGGGTGCCAAAACCGGCGAGACCAAAGAAGGTGGCCGCCTGCCGCTGACCTTGCACGGCGCCCGCGAGCCGGTACCGATCCTGTACCGGACCCCGGTGGCCTCCGCCCAGATCAAATCCGCGGTGCTGCTGGCGGGCCTCGCCGCTCCCGGCATCACCACCGTGATCGAGCAGGAAGCCAGCCGCGACCATACCGAACTGATGCTGAAGCATTTTGGCGCCGACATCACGTCGACCCATGAAGGCAGCCACGGCCGCCGGATCGCGCTGTCAGGCCAGCCCGAACTGCACGGCGCTGAGGTCGTGGTCCCGGCCGATCCGTCCTCGGCGGCATTTCCGGTCGTGGCGGCGCTGATCGTCGAGGGCTCCGACATCGTATTCACCGACGTCATGACCAATCCGCTGCGTACCGGCCTGTTCACGACATTGCGCGAGATGGGCGCTGACATCGAGGAAAGCGAAGTGCGCGGCGACGCCGGCGAGCCGATGGCGCAGTTGCGCGTCCGTGCGTCCAAACTGCGCGGCGTCGAAGTGCCGCCGGAGCGCGCGCCCTCGATGATCGACGAATATCTGGTGCTGGCGGTCGCGGCTTCGTTCGCCGAAGGCACGACGATCATGCGCGGTCTCAAGGAACTGCGCGTCAAGGAATCCGACCGGCTGGAAGCAACCGCCGACATGCTGCGCGTCAACGGCGTCAAGGTCGAGGTTTCCGGCGACGACCTGATCGTCGAGGGCAGGGGACATGTGCCGGGCGGCGGGATCGTCGCCACCCACATGGACCACCGCATCGCGATGTCGGCGCTGGTGATGGGGCTTGCGTCGGACAAGCCGGTCAAGGTCGACGATACCGCTTTCATCGCCACCAGCTTCCCCGATTTCATCCCGATGATGCGATCGCTGGGGGCGGAGTTTTCATGATCATCGCCATCGACGGACCGGCGGCTTCCGGCAAGGGAACGCTCGGCAGACGGCTCGCCCGTCATTACGGTTTTCGCCACCTCGACACCGGCCTGATTTACCGCGCGGTCGCCAAGATGTTGCTGGATCGGGATTTTGAACTCACCGACGAAGCGCAGGCGGTGGCCGCCGCAATGGCGCTCAACCCCGAAATATTCGGCGATCTGGCGTTGAAGTCGCAACGGATCGGCGACGCTGCTTCCGTGGTGTCGGCGATCCCCAGGGTGCGTGAGGTGCTGGTCAGCTTTCAGCGCCGGTTCGCAGGCGAGCCACCCGGTGCCGTGCTCGACGGGCGCGACATCGGAACCGTGATCTGCCCGAATGCGGATGTGAAGATTTTTGTCGTCGCCGACCCGCAGGTGCGCGCCCATCGCCGCACGCTCGAAGCCCGCGCCCGCGGCGAAGCGGCCGACGAGGCGCTGATCTTGGCCGATATCATCAAGCGCGACGAGCGGGACCGGAATCGCGCAGCGGCCCCCCTGAAGGCGGCCGCCGACGCCCATGTCCTGGATAATTCAAACCTCGACGTCGAAGGCAGCGTTGCCGCTGCCGTCGCGATCGTCGAAGCTGTCCGCGCCAGGCGCGGAACGAGCTGATTGGTTCACTGGTTAGTTCTTGGACCAGTAATGATCGAACGGCAGTTCCTGCTCGGCCGTGCTCACCACGGGCTGGGCGGCAGAGATGGTACGCACCGAGCCGGCAGCGCCTGGCATCGCGGCAATGGCATTTCCAATGGTCAAAACGGCGACGGCCGTCAGTACGATAAAGCTCTTCATGATGGCATTCCCCCTGTTTTTGCAATGATGTGATTGTGTGGGGCGGTGCTTAAGGCCGGGTTCCGCAAATCTACGGGGCGGGGGCATTCGCGGAATGCGGTCAACAAGCCGTTGAAACAGCCGGTTAATGCGGCGGCAGCAAACGACCTGTCAGCCTTAAGCGGCCGTAAATCGGCCATTTCCGGCTTGCCGAAAATGGCCCTTGGGGCTATATCCAGCGCCATCCGGGCCGCCATCGATGAGATCAGGGCTGTCCGAGCGGGCCGGCAGGTGGGTTTAGCCCCTGCCGTCATTGGAGGAATGTCCCGCTCCAGGTTCTTGAAGTCGGTATTTCAGGCCCCGGATAAATCAACGTATCGAACGTGCAGTCATGCTGCCGGCCCGCTTTTGCGTCCTCCGCAATGGCGGTCGTCAAGGTTTGCGGAACCCTGACACTTCACGCGCGATACGCCCCTTAACCCGAATGGCCGGCAATACCCGCATCTGGAGAACAAATGGCTTCGACTGCTACTTCTTATAATCCTACCCGCGACGATTTCGCTGCGATGCTGGACGAGTCCTTCGCCGGCGGCAATCTGCAGGAAAGCTCCGTCATCAAGGGCAAGGTAGTTGCAATTGAAAAGGACATGGCCGTCATCGACGTCGGCCTGAAGACCGAAGGCCGCGTGGCGCTGCGCGAATTCGCAGGACCCGGCCGCGAAAGCGATCTCAAGGTTGGCGACGAAGTCGAGGTGTTCCTCGACAGAATCGAAAATGCGCTCGGCGAAGCCGTGCTGTCGCGCGACAAGGCGCGCCGCGAGGAAAGCTGGGGCAAGCTCGAGAAGGCCTT
>JAIEPP010000439.1 GCA_019748335.1 Xanthobacteraceae bacterium | reverse complement strand
GAGGCAGAACGCCAGCGCCGCCCAGCGCCAGCCCTTCAGTTCGATCTGGCGCGGCGCGCCGTATTTGCCGCCGACCACCGAGTAGCCGCGGCGGCCGAGCAGGAACTTTTGGCCTTGCAGCAGCAGGATGGTCAGCACCAGCAGCGGCACCGCGGCGGCGGCGGCCAGTTCGAGCTTCGGCGGATACTGAAACAGGCTCCAGATCTTCGTGGTCATGGTGTGGAAGCCGGCGGGCAGCGCCAGGATCGCCGGCGATCCGAACAGCGTCATCGCCTGCAGGAACGCGATCAGCGCGCCCGCGACCAGCGCCGGCAGCGCCAGCGGAATGGTGACGCGCCGCGCGGTGGTCCAGGCCTTGCCGCCGAGGATGGCGGAAGCGTCTTCGAGCTCACCCGGCATATTGTCGAGCGCGTTGGCGACCAGCACGAACACGAACGGAAAGGTGTAGCAGGAGATCACGAAGATGATCCCGCCCAGCGAATAGATGTTGAACAGAACCGAATCGGACTCGGCGCCGGTCAGATACCGATAGAGCTGGTTCAGCAGCCCGCTGTTCGGCGCGGCCAGCAATTCCCAGGCCACCGCGCCGAGAAACGGCGGAGTCACGAACGAGGCCGTCACCAGCGCCCGGATGGTCTGCCGTCCCGGCATGTCGGTGCGCGAGACCAGCCAGCCGATCGGCGCGGCAACCAGACAGCAGATCACGGCCGAGGTGGTGGCAATGATCGCCGTGGTCAGCAACGGATCGAGGAAATCCGGGTTGGTGAACAGGGTAACGAAATTCTGCAGCGTCGGGTGCCGCGCCTTGTCGGTGAACGCGTAGATCGCAAGCCACGACAGCGGCAGCGCGATCAGCACCACCATGCAGAACGCAACCAGCGACAGCACCGGCCTGGTCCAGTCGATTCGGGCTTTGGGAGCGGTGGTGGTTGTGATGGTCATGCTGTTTCCAAATCGCGCGATCTAACTCCCTCGCCCCGCACTTGCGGGGAGAGGGTTGGGGTGAGGGGCCTCACCGCGAATTCAGACTCGCGGAGAGTCCCCCTCACCCGAAGCCTTCGGCTTCGACCTCTCCCCGCAAGCGGGGCGAGGTGAAAAGCCGTCTCGTCCGTCCCTAAACCCTGAACAGCCGCGCATAGCGCGTCTTGATTTCTTCAGCCATCTTCTCGACGCCGGCGGCATCCTCCTTCATCAGCTTGATGTCGGAGAGCTTGCGGCGGCCGGGGTGCGGCACTACCTGCGCATGGGCCGAATACTGCGCGGTGTAGTCGCAAAAGAACTGCTGGGTCTCGCGGGTGTGCAGCCAGGCCTGGAACAGCCGCGCGGCATTGGGATGCGGCGCGGACGCGAAGATCGCCGTCGGTCCGGAGATCGTCGGCGTGCCCTCGGTCGGATAGATCGGCTCCACGGGCTGGCCCGCTTCCTTCAGTAGCACGACGCCATATTCGTTGCCGTCGGCCATGACCGCGCGTTCGCCGAGCGACAGCTTCTTTGGCGGATCGGTCGAGGACTGCACCTGCATCACGCGTTGCTTCGACAGTTTGTCGAGATAGTCCCAGCCCAGTTCGCGAACCAGCTGGAAGGTCGCGGTCATGATGGTGCCGCTATAGGCGGGATGAGCCTTGACCATCTTGCCCGCCCATTTCGGATCGAGCAGGTCGGCATAGCTTTTCGGGGCGTCCTCGGGCTTCAACAATTTGGTGTTGTAGGCGATCGACGACAGATAGATCCGCGAAGTCGCCGACATGCCGTCGGGATCGCGATATTCGGGGAGGAAATGCTGGGCGATATCATCGGATACGAACGGCGCCAGCCAGCCGTTCTTCTTCCAGGAGATGATGTGCGACGCATCGGAAGTGTTGACCACATCGGCGGCGCGGATGTTGCTCGCGAATTCCTGGTCGAGGCGCTGGAACAGCCGCTCCGAGCCGGAGCGTTCGATCTGCACGGAAATGCCGGGATAGGCGGCCTCGAACGCCTTGCCGAGCTTTTCGCCGACCGGCAGGTCCATCGAGGAATACAAGATCATCTTGCCTTCCTTCCCGGCCGCCTCGACCAAAGCGGGCGTGATCGCGACCGGCGGCGGCGCCTCGGCGCGAACTGGCGAAGCGAACACACTTCCCGCGGCGAGCACCGCAGCGCCTTGCAGAACGTCACGCCGGCTGAGTTTTTGTCGCATGGTCGGAACTCCCTTTGGCCGTCGGGTCAGACGCGGAAGATTTTCTGATAGCGTGCCTTGATCTCTTCGCTCTGGGCGTCGGCGCCGGCGGCGTCTTCCTTCATCAGCTTGATGTCCGCCAGCGGTTTGCGGCCGGGATGCTCCTTGACCTGCGTATGCAGCGACCGCAGGCCGCCGGCGTCGATGACGATCGTCTGGGCCTCCGGCGTAAAGCAGTAGTTCTGGAACAGCTTCGCCGCATTGGGATTCGGCGCGGCTTTGAAAATGCCGTTCGGTCCGACGATGAACGGCGTTCCTTCGGTCGGATACACCGCCTCGACCGGCTGGCCGGCTTCCTTCAGCAGCATAATGTTGTACTCGGTGCCGTCCGCCATCACGCTGCGTTCGCCGAGCGACAGCTTCTTTGGCGGGTCGGTCGCCGACTGCACCTGCATGATGTTCTGCTTGGCGAGGTTCTCGTAATATTCCCAGCCGATATCGCGCACCATCTCGAAGGTGGCCGTCAGGATTGTGCCGCTATAGCCGGGATGCGCCTTGACGATCTTGCCCTTCCACTTGGGATCGAGCAGGTCCTTGAAACTGGTTGGCGCGTCTTCGGGCTTCACTAATTTGGTATTGTAGGCGATCGGGCTCAGGGTCGCGCGAAAGCCGGCATAGGTGCCGTCGGGGTCGCGGTGTTCGGGCTTGTAGTATTTCGCGACGTCTTCCGGCACGTAGGGCAGCAGGATGCCCTGCTTCTTCCAGGCCAGCAGATGTGCTGCGTCCGACGAGTTGGCGATATCGACGGCGTAGACGTTGCTGGCATATTCCTGGCCGATGCGCTGGAACACCCGTTCGGCGCCGGTGCGTTCGACCCTGACCTCGACGCCGTATTTCGCCTTGAACGAGCCGGCGATTTTCTCGGACACCGAAAGATCGATCGAGGTGTACCAGACGACCTTGCCTTCCTTCTTCGCCGCTTCGATCAGTTGCGGCGTGATCGCCTCCGCCGGCGGCGCCTCGGCGCGAGCAGCAGAGGCGAATACGGTGCCAAGGGCCAGCGCCGTCGAGCCTTTCAGGATATCGCGTCGCGAAGGCATTGTTTTTTTCATTGCGTCCTCCCGTTTTCGTTCTTGTTATCGGCTCAGTGCGCGGCAGCGGTCGGGCGGCATCGTCAGCCAGACTTCGCTGCCCTTGCCGACATTGGTTTCGTTGGGCGTGGTGACCCGAAGCGCGCTGCCGTCGGCCACTTCAACCATGTAGTCCCTGTTGGCACCGAGATAGACCTGGCGGGTTACGACCGCCTTTATCGTGTTTTCAGGCGAAGCCGGCGCCTGGGTTGAAAGTCCGATGTCGTGCTGGCGGATCGCGACCGCGGCACTTTGGCCTGCGGCAAGCGGCGCGCCGATCACCTGCAAGGTCGCGCCGGCGAACGTCACGTGGTTGGCGTCGCGCGCGGTGCCCTTGATGACGTTGCTGGCACCGATGAAGCGCGCGACGAATTCGGATTCAGGCCGCGCGTAAATGTCTTCCGGCGAGCCGAGCTGGTCGATCTTGCCGCCGTTCATGACCGCGATCAGGTCGGCGGTGGTCATCGCCTCGGACTGGTCGTGGGTGACGTAGACGGTGGTGTAGCGATATTCGTCATGCAGCCGCCGGATTTCGAACCGCATCTCCTCGCGCAGATTGGCGTCGAGGTTGGACAAGGGTTCGTCGAGCAGCAGCGTTTCCGGCTCGACGATCAGGGCACGCGCCAGCGCCACGCGCTGCTGCTGGCCGCCGGAGAGCTCGCCGGGATAGCGCTGCGCCAGCGCCTCGAGCTTGGTGGTGGCGAGAATGGCCGCTAGCTTTTTCGCGATGGTGTCGCGGTCCATTTTGCGCAGGCGCAGGCCGTAGACGATGTTTTCCATGACCGTCATATGCGGCCACAGCGCGTAGCTCTGGAAAATCATCGACATCTTGCGCTGCTCGGGCGGCAGCGTACGCGCTTTCGACGAGACCAGCCGGTCGCCGACATGGATTTCGCCGTCGGAAGGCTCCAGGAACCCGGCGATCAGCCGCAGCGTCGTGGTTTTGCCACAGCCTGAGGGTCCCAGCAGGCAGACCAGCTGCCCGTGATCGATCCGCAGCGAGACGTCATCGACCACCGCAAGCGATCCAAAGCGCTTGGTCAGGCCACGCAAATCAACGGACGCCAATCGATTCCTCCAGCATTTTTTCGTGCGCGGATCAGCGTCCGGCGCTTGTCTACTTGTATACCAGTAAGCACGAAAAATGCGGAGATGAAAACCCGTAGGATGGGTGGAGCGAAGCGATACCCATCAATTCCAATCGACGGTATTTCGATGGGTATCGCTGCGCTCCACCCATCCTACGGCAGCTTCAGGCTCGGAAAACCGTCACGCGCCGACGGTTTCGCCGAGATATTCGATCGCGGCTTCGGTTCCACCCTTGCCATGGGGGATGTCGAGGGCATTGAGGGCGACTTCGACGACGCCGAGCGTGCCTAGGATCATCGGGGCATTGACGTGGCCCATATGGGCGATCCGGAACGCCTGGCCGGAGAGGTCGCCGATCCCGGTGCCGAGCACCACGCCGCACTTTTCCTTGCAGTAGCGTTGCAGCGCAGCAGGATCGTGGCCGTTCATCGTCACCGTCGTGACGGTATTCGAGCGCTCGTTGGCCTCGGCGATATTGAATCCGAGCACCTGACCCTCGCCCCAGACCGAAACCGCGCGGCGCACCGCTTCGGCGAGCAGGCGGTGACGCAGGAACGCGTTCTCCAGCCCCTCGGCGTTGAGCATGTCGATCGCCTTGCGCAGCGCGAACAACAGATGCACCGGCGCGGTGCCGGCATATTTGCGATAGTGCTCGCTGCCTTCGCGTTCGGTCCAGTCCCAATAGGGCGTGCGCAAATCGGCCTTTTTGTGCACCGCGCGAGCGCGGTCGTTGGCGGCGACGAAGCCGAGGCCGGGCGGCGTCATCAGCCCCTTCTGCGATCCGGACATCGCGACGTCGATACCCCACGCGTCCATCTCGAACGGCATGCAGCCGAGCGAGGCGACGGTGTCGACCATGAACAGCGCCGGATGGCCGGAAGACTTGATCGCCTTGCCGATCGCTTCGATGTCGTTATAGGCGCCCGATGCCGTGTCGACCTGCACCGCGACGATGGCTTTGATGGTGTGATCCTTGTCTTGGCGTAGCCGCGCCTCGACTTCGGCGGGACGGATGGCGCGGCGCCAGTCGCCTTTCAGCACCTCGACATCAACGCCCATCGCAGCCGCCGCGTTGCCCCAGCCGATCGCGAAGCGGCCGCTCTCCAGCACCAGCAGCTTGTCGCCGCGCGACAGCACATTCGACAGCGTGGCTTCCCAGGCGCCGTGGCCGTTGGCGATGTAGATGTAGGAGTGACCTTTGGTCTTGAACAGCTTTGAGAGATCGGCGAGCAGGCTGTGCGTCAGCTCCACCATCTCGTCGGAATAGATGTCGAGCGCCGGGCGATGCATCGCCTGCAGCACTTCGTCGGGCATGGTGGTTGGCCCGGGGATGGCCAGAAACTCCCGGCCCGCGCGAACGGTCATTTTTTGGTTTTCCTTGATGGAGATTTAGCGTCGAACATTCAGCCCTGAGTTCCACAATATGCGATCGAAGCCGTCATTGTCTGCAACAAACGCGATGCGTTTGTGGATGAGAGCGCAGCGACGCAGTCCAGAGCCGCAAAAAGGCCGGATTGCTCCGAGTGTTCTCGTATTACTTCGTCACCGCGTCCGCGATCGCGTGCCAGATCTGGTCCTTCATCTCAGTCGCCGGCGGGCTCGGGATCGTCTCCACGGGGCCGTCCCGCTTTTTGCAGGCTTCGACCAGCCGCAGCACCCAGATCTCGCCATCGGTGTAATAGAGGTCGCCGCCGCCGTTGCGGCCCGTCAGCGTCGGCCCGATGCCGGTGACCTGATATTTGGCGTCGACCATGCGTGCGTTTTCCAGGTCGGCGGCCAGCAGCGCGCGTTCGGCGTCGAGGTCGGCGCTGATGTGGTGGGTGACGGCGACCGTATATTTGCTGACGCCGACGCCGCGATCTTCTGTCGCCGCACCCAGCCACACCGGGCGCTTTTCCTCGCCCTGGTCCAGCACTTTCCAATAGCGCACATGGTTGCGGCGATCGGCGTTCTGGCCGATCGGCTTTTCAAAGGCGAGGTCCTCGCGGCGGCCGAGATAATAGAGGTTGCTGACCGGCGCATCCTTGTAGGGCCGGTCGAGCAGCACGGAGCCGATAATCTCGATCGAAGATTTCAGCGTGATCGGATCGGCCGGATACCAACCGGCCGCATGCATCGCGCAGACCACGTCGGCGGTATTGCCGACCAGGCCGACATTCATGGGATCGCCGGGAATGCCTTGCGCGGTGCGCGTCACCATCGGCAGATCAGCAAGGCCTTTCTGGTGCTCGTAATGAGTCCAGAACAGCGGCAGCAGCAGGTAAGCGAGCGCGGTATAGGCGATGACGGCTGCGAGCGCGAACCGCAAAAATCGATCCAGCCGCGAACGCTGGCGCTGTTGCTGCGATTCGAGTTCATCGTAGAGGTCGGACACGCGGTGCTCTTGAATTTATTTCAGGGCGGTCGTCGATCGTCTCCCTCGCCCCGCTCTTGCGGGGAGAGGGTTGGGGTGAGGGGCTCTATCCACGAACTCTATGCCAATTGATCGACCTGTACCCCCTTGTATCTGCCCATTGAGC
>JAIEPP010000351.1 GCA_019748335.1 Xanthobacteraceae bacterium | reverse complement strand
CTCGATCCGCCGATCGGCGCAAGCGGCCTCGATCGGGGTTTGGTACCGCGCTGGTCCCCCTTTCGAGGCCGCCCCTTCATTTCGGGCGAACGGGTGCCTGCGGGGAACTGTCCTGCCGGGCTCCGCTGTCTAGTTGACGCCTTTTTCCTAACGCGATCTTGCCGCAAAGTCGTCAAAAAACGTCAGCCGAGATCCGCGCGCGGATTATATGGATGTCCATCGCGCCATTTCTGCATCAATGCCTCAAGCTCGCTATCGTTCCCGTCGGGCAGGATAATGCGGGTGGTGACGAGCAGGTCCCCTGCCCCGCTGGCCTTAGGCATCCCTTTACCCTTCAGCCGGAAGGTGCGGCCGCTGGAGGTATTTTTCGGGATCGAGAGTTCGACCGCGCTGCCGAGCGTCGGCACCCGCACCTTGCCGCCGAGCACCGCTTCATAGAGCGTGATCGACAGGTCGATGCGCAGATCGCTGCCGTCGACCTTGAAGTAGGCGTGCGGCGCGATGTTGATCGTGATCAGGAGATCGCCGGGCGGATGGCCAGGAGCGGTTTCACCCTGGCCCTTGACCCGGATCTGCTGACCCGCCGTGACTCCGGCCGGAATCCGGACGTTGATCTCCTTGCCGGTCGGCAGCCGGACGCGCTTGTCGCCGCCATTGACCGACTCTTCCAGCGACACCGCCATCGCAACGCTGAGGTCGAGATCGACGCCGATCCCGCCGGTTTCGAATTCGAACGGACTGCCGCCGCCGGCGCGCCCGCCACGGGCCGCACCGCCGAACATGCTGTTGAGAATGTCCTCGAAGCCGGCGCCGCCGGCCCCGGTCGGGCCGCCGCCGGTCCGGAAGGTGTGGGACTGGAAACCGCCGGGTCCACTGGCGCGGCCGCCCCCGCCCCCGGGAAAGCCCTGAAACCGGGCCTTGCCCTCGGCATCGATCTCACCGCGATCGAACGCCTTGCGCTTGTCCTCGTCGCCAATGATCTCATTGGCCGAGTTGAGTTCGGAAAAGCGCTCCGCGGCTTTCGGATCGTTCTTGTTGCTGTCCGGGTGATGCTTCTTGGCGAGCTTGCGATAAGCACTCTTGATCGCCGCAGCGCTGGCGCCCCGCGGCACCCCCAAGACCTCATAGGGGTCGCGCATCCGTCAGGTCTCCTTCACGGGAATTCGGTTTCTCAAAGCTTAGGGCAATTCGCCCGCTTTGGCTTCATCTGGGGTATCAGTTGCATTTTTGCAACGTGTTAGAGCCCTGGTATCAGAATCAAGGCTCGATTTTTTTCAACGTGCTTTCTTAACATGAAACCGGGGCCACTTCGTTTCGAAAACACCATGCTAGCTCCGCTTCCAGGGCTTTAGCGTATGAATTTCCCATCGGCCGTGGCTGGCCCTGCAGGCGGCGCCCTGCAGCCAGCTTTCGGAGCGGCCGTTGACGTAGCTCGCCAGGAAATCCCGGCAGGTGCGGCCATCCTCCGAGGCATAGGCCTGGGCCAGCGGCGTCACCGACCCCCGCGCCCCGGTTTCCGGATTTTCCCAGGGTTGGCTGGAATCCTTGTCGCCCTTGGTCAGGACGTCGGAGGCCGCGGTGCGGGTAAAGACCAGATCGCTCTCGGTCGGTGTCGGCGGCGCGGCCGGGCCGATCGATCCCGTGAGGTCGCTTTCCTCCATCTTGGCGAAGGCCGCATCCGAGCGGTTCAGGCTGCAGCCGCCGGAGCCGAGACCGACCAAAATCAGCGTCATCGCCGCACTCAGCGGCCGGATCGCCAATAGGCCAACGCGTTCCCATGCCCTATATAGGGCGAGCCTGTAACGCGGCTGGGATACGCACGAACGCAACTGGAACTCCTGACATGACGGACACAACCTCCATCAAACACCCGACACCGTTAACATCGGGTGATTTTACCGCTGCCGAGGAACCGTTTGCGTTGTTCGGCACGTGGTTTGCGGAAGCCGTGAATTCCGAGCCGAACGATCCCAACGCGATGTCGCTGGCGACCGTCGATGCCGACGGCCTGCCGGACGTGCGAATGGTGCTGATGAAGGGCTATGATGCCGATGGATTCGTGTTCTACAGCCACATCGCCAGCCAGAAAGGCCGTGAACTCGCCGCAAATCCTAAGGCGGCGTTACTTTTTCACTGGAAATCGCTGCGCCGTCAGGTCCGCATCCGCGGCAACGTGTCGCCGGTGACGGAGGAAGAGGCCGACGCCTATTTCGCGACACGGCCGAAGCAGGCGCAGATCGGCGCCTGGGCCAGCAAGCAGTCGCAGCCGCTGGAAAGCCGCTTTGCGTTCGAGCAGGCGATCGCGCTGGTCGCCGCCAAACATATCCTCGGCGAGGTGCCGCGCCCGCCCGGCTGGAGCGGATGGCGGATCACCCCCTCGCGTTTCGAATTCTGGCACGACCGCCCGTTCCGCCTGCACGACCGCATCGAGTTTCGTCGCGATGCGTCCGCGCAACCGTGGACCAAAGTTAGAATGTATCCGTAGAGTTTGAGCCGTCATGGCCGGGCAGAAGCGCGAAGCGCGCCTTCGCAAGATGCCCCGGCCCTCCACGTCTTTGCACTCTCAACCAGTTTGAAGACGTGATGCCTAGGACAAGCCCGGGCATCACGAGGAACGAGAGAACTGTTTATGCCGACTTCCACCAACGCGCCGCGACGCACGATGCTTCTGACCGGGGCCAGCCGCGGCATCGGCCATGCCACCGTGATACGCTTTTCCTCCGCGGGCTGGCGCGTCATCACCTGCTCGCGGCATCCCTTTCCGGAAAACTGCCCGTGGGACGCAGGCCCTGAGGATCATGTCCAGGTCGACCTCGCCGACCACGCCGACACCACGCGCGCGATCTCGGAAATCCGCGAACGCCTCGAAGGCGGCGAATTGCACGCGCTGGTCAACAACGCGGCGATTTCACCGAAGGCCGCGGGCGGCGCACGCATGGGCACCATGGACACCGACATCGATACCTGGAGCCATGTATTCCGGGTGAATTTCTTCGCCCCGATCATGATGGCGCGCGGGCTGATCGAGGAATTGAAGGCTGCCAGGGGCTCGGTGGTGAACGTCACCTCGATCGCGGGCTCGCGCGTGCATCCGTTCGCGGGCGCGGCCTATGCGACCTCGAAGGCCGCGCTGGCGTCATTGACCCGCGAAATGGCGTTCGATTTCGGCCGCGTCGGCGTCCGCGTCAATTCGATCGCGCCGGGCGAGATCGACACCTCGATCCTGTCGCCGGGCACCGAGAAGATCGTCGAGGAAGATATCCCGCTGCACCGGCTCGGCACGCCCGACGAAGTGGCGAAGATCATCTATGTGCTGTGCACGGAAACCAGTTCCTACGTCAACGGCGCCGAGATTCACATCAACGGCGGCCAGCACGTTTAGGAGGTCCTCATCCCCGCGCAACGGCTTCGCCGTTGTCGCTGGAGGAGCCATGCGCTGCATGGCGTCTCGAAGGATGTGACGGGAAAGAAAGAGCGTCGCGGCCCATCCTTCGAGACGCCGCTTCGCGGCTCCTCAGGATGAGGTCTGTGTTCGCAGCAACAGCCATCACTCCGCGTAAAATTTCCGCGGCGCAATTCGTACGGTCTGCGCCTCAATATTGAACGTGCTCGAGCACTCGTTCTCGTTCTCGCCATCCGCCAGAACAGCACCGCAATGCCGGCAGAGACGGGTCGAGATCGCCTGCGCCTTGTCAACGGCGCGGTCCTGCTGATAGCGCGCAAAATCGATGACGTTGCGGGGTGACGTTATACGTTTCTCAACCATGGTATCCTCGCGGCCTGAGACTGTCTTATCGCAGACAAGTTTCGACCAATCCGTTCAGCGCACCGCTCAAATTTTAGCAGTGGAATTGAGGCGGGTTTCGTTCGTTGTTTTGACGCGTTTTCCGGACGTGACCGGTCGCCGCTTCACTTGAAAACGCGATGGCGAGGAACCGCTGGTCTAAAGCCACTTCTTCCACTTGAACAGGAAGTAGGGCAGCACGGCTGCCGCAAGCATCATCAGCAGCGCCATCGGATAGCCGTGCACCCATTCGAGTTCCGGCATCACCTTGAAGTTCATGCCGTAGATCGAGGCGATCAGGGTCGGCGGCATCAACACCACGGCCATCACCGAGAACAGCTTGATGATGTTGTTCTGTTCCAGATTAACCACGCCGAGCATGGCGTCGAGCACGAAGGTGATCTTGTTGGAGAGGTAGGAGGCGTGGTCGGTCAGGGAAGCGACGTCCCGCTGCATGGTCTTGAGCTGTTCGCGCATGTCCTTGGACCATTTGACGCCTTCCATCACCGCCGACAGGAAGGTGACGACGCGGCCGATCGAGACCAGGCTCTCGCGAACCTTCGAGGTCAAATCGCCCTTGCGGCCGATCGCCTGCAGGATCTGCGAATACTGCTTGGCGTGGCCGTGGCGCTCCTGTTCGGGCTCGAAGATGTCGTGGGAGACCTGGTCGACGTCGGCGCCGGCGCGCTCCAGAATGTCGGCGCAGCGGTCGATCACCGCGTCGAGCAGTTCCATCATCACCATTTCGCCGGTGATTCCGGCCACGCATGATCGCGCCAGCTTGTTCTCGACCAGCGCAAACGGCCGCGGCTCATCGTAGCGCACCGTTACCAGGCGGTGACCAGCGAGGATGAAAGTGACCGCCGTGGTCCGCGGCATATCGGTGTCGGAATGGCACATCAGCGTCGCGGTCATGTAGCGCGCGCCGTTCTCGATATAGAGACGGCTGGAAATCTCGATTTCCTGCATGTCCTCCCGGGTCGGCACCGCGATCCCGGCCAGCCGCTCCACGGCGTGGTCCTCCTCCGATGTCGGCTTCACCAGGTCGACCCAGACGGCGGCTTCCGGCAGGGCGGCCGGGTCCCCCGCGGGCATTTTCTTCAGGGTGGATGAGGACTCGGATGGGACGTACACCGACAGCATGGGCAACTCCGGAACGGGGCACAAACCGCACCCAACGGCACTAAACGCGATTCTGGCAAGCGCTTCATGACCGGGGTATTAACCGCCGGTCCATATTTATGGCGGTGGGGCGGCCGCAACGTGGCCATGAATCGGCAACAGCGCCACCCCTGCCCAGAAATCAACCGGAAACCGCAAAACTTGCGGCAAAAAAGCCACAGCCAGGCTCCCGCAGCGCCGAACAACTCAGCAAGCACTGGAATAACTGCCGGTTTTTGGCGATAATGGGATTAATGGAATCGTCGCGTTTGAGGCGCAGATTTGCCGCCGCGAGCGCAGGACTTTCGATTGGAAGTAATCATGTCGTCGCTGAAAGTAACACTGGGTATCCTCGCTGCCGGCCTGATGCTCTCAGGCTGCATGCAGGGTACGGCCTACGAAGCGACCAATACCCAGAATTTCAAACCGCGCGACAAGGAACTCCTGTCCAAGGTTTCCTATGTGAAGACCCCGGTTCCGGAGGCCTTCCGCCGCGCGATCGTCGATTATCACCGCAAGGAAGCGCCCGGCTCGATCGTGGTCGATTCCGACAACCATTATCTCTATCTGGTTCAGGCCAACGGCAAGGCGATCCGCTACGGCATCACCGTCGGCGAAGAAGCCATGGCATGGTCCGGCATTGCCAAGGTCGGCAGCAAGACCGAGTGGCCGCCCTGGCATCCGACCCCGGGTGAGATTTCGCGTCTCGGCGTGCCGAAATTCGTCGCACCGGGACCGGACAATCCGATGGGTTCGCGCGCGCTCTATCTGTACTCGGGCGGCAAGGACACCCTGTTCCGGATTCACGGCACCAACCAGCCGGAATATATCGGCGCGTCGATTTCCTCGGGCTGCATCCGCATGACCAACGAGGACGTCATCGATCTCTATGATCGCGTCGGTCTCAACACGGTCGTGGTGGTGCTGGAGCCGAAGCACGGCGACTCGCCGTTCAATTCGCAGATGGCGCTGCAAGGCGGCGGCAACAACGTCCAGTAATCGCCTCGCAATTTAGCGAGATCAAAAGCGCCGGTTTTTACCGGCGCTTTTTTGTTGCCGGCTTCCTGGCTGCTGGCTTTACCTCGGGCTCCGGTTCGGCCTCTTCCGATTTCGTAGCCTCCGATGGCACAGCCTTCTCGGCATCCGATTTGGCGGCAACCTCGCGCGACGGGGCATCCTCGGGGCGCACCGCCGGCAACAGCGGCGCGACCGGCGGCAGCGGGTCCAGCACGTCCCACTGGCAGATCCGGTAGTTGTTGCGGCGCTCCATCAGGTCGAGATGGATGTGGTCCTCGTGGTACCAGTCCGAGCTCGGGCCCAGCACGGTGGAGAACCGCGCGCAGACCGAATGCAGCACGGTCTCGCGCAACTCGCGCGGTACAGTGCGGTCGGTGAGCGAGATCGAGCGGCCATTGGCGAGTTTGAGCGCGCGGACGTCGAGCGCGTTGGCGCGGCCATGTTCGGAGAGTCTTGCGCCGACGATCCGGTTGCGGCCGCGGCACTCGAAGGAATCGAAATTGTCGAGATCGGAAATCGTGCTGCCAAGGCCGGCCGCGAGCGGGGCGATGTCGGTGCGGATCCAGTCGGCCAGTTCGGAGGCCATGGCACAGCGCAGGATCGCCGCGGGCTTGACCGAGACCCGCTTGTTGTCCGGCAGCACGATCGCCTCGAGCCGCACCAGATCCTCGCCACCACAGCCGCCGGCGCCGTGGATGTCGGGAATGCTGGGGGCGATGGCGACGGCCTCCGTCAGCGCCAGCCGGCAGGCAGAGGGCTGCGGCGCCGGTGGCTGGGAGGGGGCTGGCGCAGGCGCGGCCTGCTCGGACGGCTTGGCCGCCTCGGGGGCCACCTGCGGCACCCCGGCAACGGGCGGGCTCACCTCGGCCGCAGGTGCGTCGGCCGGGCGCGGCCTCGGCAGCGGAACCGCCGCACGGTGG
>JAIEPP010000317.1 GCA_019748335.1 Xanthobacteraceae bacterium | reverse complement strand
GCAGAAACGACTGCACCGGAGGCGAGCGATGACGGCCCGCGGATAGCCCGACGGCACGCATAGCGGGCGCACGGGAATCTCCCGGCCACTCCGGCAGCGAATGCCTGCGCCGAGCGGCCATGCAATGCCGTGTTGCAGGCCCACCCGTTGACATCTGCATCCCGCTCGGCCACCGCTCTTGGCCATGTCCTCAACGATCCCGGTCGGCGCCCGCGAACTGCTCAGGCACGGCCCGTTCCTGTCTTTCCTGCTGTCGCGCAGCTTTTCGCGTTTCGCCACCCAGATAGGCGCGGTCGCGATCGGCTGGCAGGTCTACGACATGACCGGCAGCGCCTTCCAGCTCGGCATGATCGGGCTGGTGCAGTTTCTGCCGACCGCGCTGCTGCTGTTCGTGGCCGGCCACGCCGCCGACCGTTACGAGCGCAAACGCGTGGTGCAGATCTGCGAGATCGTCGAGGGGCTGACGGCGCTGTTTCTCGCCCTCGGTGCCTTTAGCGGCTGGCTCACGGTGACGCAGATTTTCATCGCCACCTTCGTGCTCGGCATCGTCGGCGCGTTCGAAAGCCCGGCGCTGGCGGCGTTGCTGCCTTTGATCGCGCCGCAAGGCTCGCTGCAGCGGGCGACCGCGATCTCGAGCGGTGCGGCGCAGATCGCCACCATCACCGGTCCCGCCCTCGGCGGGCTTGCTTACGCGCTCGCACCCGGTGCGTCCTATGGACTCATGGCCGCGTTTGCTTTCTTTGCCGCGGCCTGCATCGGCGTGGTCCGCCTGACGCAGGCAGCCACCGTCAGGGACCCGGCGACGCCGGACGATCTCTTTGCCGGCGTCAAGTTCGTCCGTAACAATCCGTCGATCCTGGGAACGATCTCGCTCGATCTGTTCGCCGTGTTGTTCGGTGGCGTGGTGGCGCTGTTGCCGATCTACGCGCGCGACATCCTGCAGACCGGCCCGCTCGGCCTCGGCATTTTACGAGCCGCGCCGGCGGTCGGCGCCTTGTTGATGACGGCGTTCCTGGCGCACCACACCATCAACCACCGCGTTGGAATGCGGATGTTTCAGGCGGTGATCGTCTTTGGCGTCGTCACCGTGGTATTCGCGCTGTCGCAGTGGATGTGGCTGTCGGGGCTGGCGCTGGCCGTTCTCGGCGCCGCCGACACCATCAGCGTGGTGATCCGGTTTTCGCTGGTGCAACTGGCGACGCCCGACGAGATGCGCGGCCGGGTCGGTGCGGTCAATTTCCTGTTCATCAACGCCTCCAACCAGCTCGGCCAGTTCGAGAGCGGCATCACCGCGGCGTTGCTCGGCACCGTACCGGCCGCCGTACTCGGCGGCGTCGGCACGGTCGCGATCGCGCTCTTGTGGATGAAGCTGTTCCCGACGCTGCGGAATGTGGAAAGGTTGGAGTAGGGCTCTACTTCGTCGTCCCCGCGAACGCGGGGACCCATACGCCGTGTCCTCTCGGTGAGGACACCAGCGTTGGAAAGCTTCCTAAATCAATTTCGTCACGGAGTATGGGTCCCGCGTTCGCCGGGACGACGAGCTGAGAGAGCTCAGCCCCGTCCGACGAACGGCATCTTGCTCGCCATGACCGTCATGAACAGCACGTTGGCATCGAGCGGCAGGCCGGCCATGTAGGCGACGGCATCGCCGACGGCCTTGGCGTCCATGCGCGGTTCCTGTTTCATCGTGCCATCCGGCTGCATCACGCCGGGGCCGGCGACCATGCGGTCGGTCATCGGCGTTGCGGCATTGCCGATGTCGACCTGGCCGACCGCGATGTCGTAGCGGCGGCCGTCGAGGTTGCTGGCCTTGGTCAGGCCGGTGATGGCGTGCTTGGTCGAGGTATAGGCCGCCGAGAACGGGCGCGGCGCGTGCGCCGAGATCGAGCCGTTGTTGATGATGCGGCCGCCCTGCGGGTTCTGGTCCTTCATGATGCGGAAGGCGTGTTGGGTGCACAAAAACGGCCCGGTGAGGTTGGTGTTGACCACGGCCTGCCACTGTTCGAGGCTGAGATCCTCGAAATTGACAGGCGGCGCGCCCATGCCGGCGTTGTTGAAGAGCACGTCGAGCCGGCCGTAGGTGTCCACCACCTTGGCGAACAGCGCCGCGATCGAGGCCGGGCTGGTCATGTCGGCGGAAACGCACAGGCTCTTGCCGATGTTGTCGCCGAGCTTTTTGGTCTCTTCCAGCAGCTCCATCCGGCGCCCGGCGAGCACGACGGTGAAGCCGGCATTCATCAGCGCCAGCGATGCCGCGCGGCCGACGCCGGTGCCCGCACCGGTCACGATCGCGATCTTGTCTACCGCCTCGGTCATTGTTTCCTCGCCTTCAGTTTTTTGTTTCTGTTTCGGTCTTGTAGGGTGGTCTTGGAATATTCTGGTGCGCCGCGCGCAGCGCCGCCGACCAGCGCGAACGCAGGTCGTGGAAATAGGGCTCGCCGGCCTCGATGCGGTGGTTGAGGTCGGCCTCGCAGGCGTCGGTGCGTACCACCAGCACGTCGATCGGCAGGCCGACGCCGAGATTGGAACGCATGGTCGAATCCATCGAGATCAGGCTGGTCTTCAGCGCTTCATACAGTTCGACGTCGTAATGCATGGCGCGGTCGAGTACCGGCTTGCCGTATTTGTGTTCGCCGATCTGCAAATACGGCGTGTCGGTGGTGCATTCGATGAAGTTGCCGGCGGTGTAGACCATGAACAGCCGCATCTTGGAGCCCTTGATCTGGCCGCCGAACAGAAACGACACGTCGAAGGAGACGTCTTCCGACCTCAGGGCCTCGCCTTCGGTGGCGTGCACGTTGCGGATGGCGCGGCCGATGCGCTGCGCCGCCTGGAACATGGTGGGCGCGTTCATCAGGGTTTCGATCTCGCCGGTGTGCGGGTCTTCCAGGCCTTCGGTCAGCGTCGACAGCACCGACTGGCTGATCGCGAGATTGCCGGCGCTGGCGATCGCCATGATGCGCTCGCCGGGCTTCGAGAAGATATGCAGCTTGCGAAAGGTCGAGACGTTGTCGAGGCCGGCATTGGTGCGGGTATCCGCGATCATGACCAGACCGTCTCGCACCAGCACTCCGCAGCAATAGGTCATTCGCAGTCCCCAAACCGTACGCATTGCCGGCGGGCAACTAGTAGCCAATTTCGCCCCGTGATCCAACCCCAATTCCCGTCGCGCGGACAACCCGGGCAGCGGGTGAGCCCTGCGGTGGCGAAGCGGCACAAACCCTAGATCCTGGCCGTGATGACGTGGGCCTGGATCTTGGCGGCAACCTCGCCGTTTCCATGCCGGCGCGCGATCGCGGCCGCGGCATGATCGGTGGCGGCCTCGAGGGTTGCGGTCACCCTTGCTTCGATCTCGTTGCGTAACGGGGTACCCTGGCAATAGGCCAGTGCGACATGGCGCGGCGAGGGCGCGCGGCTCTCCTCTTCGCGGGTCTCGATCTCAACATTGGAGAAGCCCGCCTTTTCCAGATCGCGGCGGATCAGCGCGGTGTCGTGATAGCCGTGGGGCGTGCGCGCCAGAAAGCGGGGAGGGTTGTCCGGGAACAGCGCGGCGAGCGCATTGGTCACATCGTCGGCGAACACGTTCTCCTCGATGCGGTCCCAGACGTTGAGCAGGTAACTGCCGCCGGGCTTGAGCACCCGCCGTGCCTCGCGGTAGCCGGACGCGCGGTCGGGGAAGAACATCGCGCCGAACTGGCAACACACCACGTCGAACGTCGCATCCTCGAACGGCAATGCCTGCGCGTCCGCCTGGCGCCAGTCGATGCGGCGGTCTGCGTTTTGCCGCGTGGCGGCATAATCGAGCATCGGCCGGTTGAGGTCGGTCACGACATAGCGGGCATCGGGTGCAAGTCTCGGCGCCAGTGCGCGCGTCACAACGCCGCTGCCGGCGGCGGTTTCCAGCACCGCTTTCGGGGAAAGTGCCGCGGCTCGCTGCGAAAGGTCCCGGGCATAAGCCTCGAAGATCAGCGGAACCATGTTGCGGTCGTAGTTTTCCGGGATCGAGCCCGCGAACAGCTTGTCGCCGTCTGACATTGCCTGCCTCCCGCGTTGCCTTCGCCCCTCGCAGTCCTGTAGGGTTGGGCAACACTACAGAAAAAGAAAACAAATTGGGAGGCCAGGATGCGTACCAGAAATTTGTCATGCGGGCTGCAAGCCGCATCCATGGCCCTGTTTTGCGCTGCCGTGATGGCGATATCTCCCGCCGCCGCGCAGAAAAAGGGCGGCACGCTCAGGCTCTATCACAACGACAATCCGCCCTCGGCCTCGCTGCTCGAGGAGTCGACCATCGCCTCGGTGACGCCGTTTTCGGCCGTCTTCAACAACCTCGTGATTTTCGATTCCACCAAGGTCCACGAAAGCATCGACACCGTCATCCCCGATCTCGCCGAAAGCTGGTCGTGGGACCAGACCAACACCAAACTCACCTTCAAGCTCAGACAGGGCGTGAAGTGGCACGATGGCCAGCCGTTCACCGCCAAGGACGTCCAGTGCACCTGGCGGATGCTGATCGGCAAGGGCGATGCCAAGGACTTTCACCGCAACCCGCGCAAGGTCTGGTACACCAAATTGCAGGACGTCAGCGTTAACGGCGACTACGAGGCCACGTTCGAGCTGAGCGAGCCGCAGCCGAGCCTGCCGGTGCTGCTAGCGAGCGCGTTCTCGGCCGTCTATCCCTGCCACGTGCCGCAGCAGGTGATGCGCACCAAGCCGATCGGAACCGGGCCGTTCAAATTCGTCGAGTTCAAGCGCGGCGATTCGATCCGGCTGGTGCGCAACCCCGATTACTTCAAGAAGGACAAGCCTTATCTCGACGAGATCACGTTCCGGATGATCGACAACCGCGCCACGCGGATGCTGGCGTTTTCGACCGGCGATTACGACATCACCTTTCCCTCCGACGTCAGCGTTCCCCTGATGAACGACATGAAGGCGCGGGCGCCGAAGGCGATCTGCCAGACGATCCAGACCGGAACCCAGATCAATCTGATGGTCAACCGCGTCAACCCGCCGTTCGACAATGCCGATATTCGCAAGGCGATGTCGCTGTCGCTGGATCGCAAGGCCTTCAACACCATCCTGATGGAGGGGAAGGGTACGCTCGGCGGGGCGATGCTGGCGAAGCCCGAAGGTGAATGGGGCATGCCGCCGGACATGGTGGCACAGCTCACGGGCTACGATCCGAACGGCGAGAAGAACGTCGCCGACGCGCAGGCGATCATGCAGAAGCTCGGCTACAGCGACGCCAAGCCGCTGCCGATCAAGATTCAAACCCGCAACCTGCCGAGCTATCGCGATGCCGCGGTCATCGTCGCCGACCAGCTCAAGAAGATCTACATTTCAGGCGAACTCGATATTCTCGATACGCCGCGCTGGTATGCGCGGCTGGCGAAGAAGGACTACACCATCGGCCTCAACGTCACCGGCGTCAGCGTCGACGATCCCGACGGCAATATCGTCGAGAACTATTCCTGCCAGTCGGAGCGCAACTACACGCAGTATTGCAATGCCGACGTTGACAAGCTGCTGGCGGCGCAATCGCGCGAACTGGATCGCGAAAAGCGCAAGAAGCTGGTCTGGGACATCGAACGCATTCTGGTCGACGACGCCGCACGCCCGATCGTGCTGCACAGTGCGGCCGGCAACTGCTGGCAGCCCTACGTCAAGGGGTATACCCCGCACGACAACAGCCAGTACAACTACGTGCGGTATGAGGACGTGTGGCTGGATAAATAGCAGACCCTCATGGTGAGGAGCGCGTCTTCGCGCGTCTCGAACCATGAGAGCCCGTCTGCCGCCATCCTTCGAGACGCGGCGAAGACGCCGCTCCTCAGGATGAGGGCGTCGCTCGTGGTGAATCCTACGACTGGCTCTGCCATTGCCCCGGCCGTCCGGCCTGATCGACCTTGACCGCCACCGTCAGCGTTTCGTTGCCGCCGCCGTAGCGGGTGCCGCGCACGGGTGCGGCGCCGAGATAATCAAGCCCGATCGCGACACGGGCATGGGCGTCGGTGGTGCAGATGCCGTTGGCGGCGTCGAAGCCGATCCAGCCGAGACCATCTACGTAGGCTTCCGCCCAGGCATGGCCGGCCTGCTGGTTGACGGTGCCGTCGGAGCGCAGGAAGTGGCCGGAGACGAAACGCGCCGGCACGCCGCCGGAACGGGCGCAGGCGATGAAGATATGCGCGTAGTCCTGGCAGACGCCGCGCCTGAGCGCAAAAGCTTCCGCCGCCGAGGTGCCTGAGTTGGTGGGGTCCTCGTCGAACGTCATGTGCTCGTTGATCTGCACCATCAGCGCATGCAGGAAGCCGAGCACGTCGCCGTCGGACTCCGAGCGCATCTCGCGGGCGAACGTCGCCATCGCCGGATTGACTCCGGTCAGCTCGGTCGAGCGCAAGAAGAAGCCGGGCGGGAACCGCTCGTCGGTGCCGCGCAGCACGCCGCCGGTGTCGTGGGTCTCGATCAGGCCTTCGACATGGATCGTGAGGTCGGCGATCGGCCCGTAGGTCAGAACATGCGTGACGTTGCCGAACGCATCCTCGTGCACGTCGAGCCGGGAGTCGGTCGAGACGTCGACGTGCCACTCGGCGACATATTGCCCGTCATGGCTGCCCGGCGTCATCCGCAGGACCTGGATCACGCCGGTTGCCGGGGGCTCGTAGCGATAGCTGGTGGAATGGGAAATTCGCAGACGCATGGCTTGACCGAGATTGGTTGGGATCGTCATGCCCGGCCTTAGCAGTCTACGCAGACTGCGTAAACTTGTCTGCGCTGCCGGGCATCCACGTCTTTCTTCCTTCTCAAAGCAGACGTGGATGGCCGGGACAAGCCCGGCCATGACGGAATTTAAGAGCGCGTAACTTTAACTCGTCAGATCAGG
>JAIEPP010000531.1 GCA_019748335.1 Xanthobacteraceae bacterium | reverse complement strand
ATCGATACCACCGGCGGTCCCGGCTTCGGCTTCGAGCATTTCAAGCAGCTCGACTTCCTGCGCGACAAGGAAGTGGTACTGACCTTCGACGACGGCCCCTGGCCGCTGAATACGCCCGCCGTGCTGAAGGCGCTGGCGGACGAATGCACCACCGGCATCTTCTTCACCATCGGCAAGCACGCGACCTACTACCCTGAGATCATCAAGCAGGTTTACGCGGCCGGCCACACCGTCGGCACCCATACCTGGTCGCATGCGACGCTGACCAACAAGAAGCTGACCGAAGACCAGCGCAAGGAAGAGGTCGAGAAGGGTTTCAGCGCGGTGAAGTGGGCGCTGGGCGGCGTCTCGCCGTCGCCGTTCTTCCGCTTCCCGGCCCTGCAACATCCGCCGGAAACGGTCACCTATCTCGGCGACCGCAACATCGCGATGTTCTCCTGCGACCTCGACTCGTTCGACTTCAAGGCGCGTAACGCCCAGGCCGTCATCGACGTCACGATGAAGAAGCTCGACAAGCTCGGCAAGGGCATCATCCTGATGCACGACTTCCACAAGCACACCGCCGAAGCCCTGCCCGATCTGCTCAAGAAGCTGAAGGCCGGCGGCTACAAGGTCGTGGCGATGAAGGCCAAATCCCCCGTGCAGACCTTGGCCAAATACGACGAAGAGGTCGTCAAGGATCTGAAGCTGCCGACCGTCAGCTCGCGGCCGGTTTCCAGCGTCGTGCAGACGATTTCGGAATAGCTGGCGGCGGAAGAAACTCCGTGCCGGCACTGCGCATCGAAGGCTACGTCATCGTGTCGGGCGACGGCATGCTGGCGAACGCCGATCGCGTGATGCCGGAAGGCCTGAAGTTCGAGGGCGACAAGAAGTTCTTCACCGACGCCCTCGATCATGCCGACCTGATCGTGCACGGCCGCAATTCGTTCGAGGACCAGCCGAATTCACCGAAGCGCACGCGGCTGGTGTTGACCCGCAACGTCGCGGCGATCGCGCCCGATCCGTCCAACCCCAAATCTACCCTGTGGAATCCGGCCGGCGCTTCGTTCGAGGCCGCCTGTGAACGTGCCGGCATCCGCGCCGGCACCGTCGCCGTCATCGGCGGCCCCTACGTGTTCGGCATGTTCATGGACCGCTACGACACGTTCTGGCTGTCGCTGGCGCCGCGCGTACGGCTGCCGGACGGCGAGCCCTGCTTCCCGGGCGTACCCGAACGCTCACCGCAGCAGATCCTTGCCGCCCACGGACTGCACGCCGGCGAGCCGCAAGTGCTCGACGCGGCGGATGAGGTTAGCGTGACGCCATGGCGGCGTGGCGCTTAGGTTTTCATTTTGACGCGTTTGACGAAAACGCTATCGCCTAGACGTCCCCGTAAGCCGGTTCCGAGTCGCGCGGGCCGCGGCCGTAGCCCGCGATCATGAACAGCGCGCCGATGATCGACAGATTCTTCAAGGCGTCGATCAGCGTCTTGGCATTGTCGGGCGATGGCTGGTTCCAGAAATCGTGGAAATAGAAGGTGGATGCCAGCACGAAGAAGATCAGCAGGATGGCGAAAAACCGCGCGAACAGGTTCACCGCGATCAACAGGCCCGAGAGAATCTCGAAGCTGCCGGCCGCAATCGCCAATATTCGCGGCATCGTCATGCCCGCCATGGTCTCGAGCTGCGCAGTATAGGGCGCAAGCAGCGCTGGAATGGCCACCTTGGCGCCGATGAAATCCGCCGTCTGCTGGATGTCAAAAAGCTTGGTCGCCCCCGTGTAGATAAAGAGCACGGCGAACAGAACTCGCCCGAAGGTGAAGAGCGCTGGCATGAGTCGGCCTCACTGAATGGCAATGCAAAATCGCAGGCGGAGCAAAGCGATTATGGGCGTTTCGCTTCCGCTTTTCAAACGAACAAAATCGAAACCAGCCCGCAGGAACCCGCGGGCTCTACTTTGTTTTGACGCATTTTCTTGACGCGAACCGCTGCCCGCCCTCGGATCAAGTCCGAGGGCATGCTTGGTTCGAAAACGCTTTGGAAACTAACCAAACAGGGTCGGCTGCGCGCGGCCGGCGCGCTCCTGGGCTTCGACGGCGGCCACCGCCGTCATGTTCAGAATGCCGCGCGCCGTCACCGACGGAGTGAGGATATGCGCCGGACGCGCCGGACCGATCAGGATCGGCCCCACGGGAAGCGCATCCGCCAGCACCTTGATCATCTGGTAGGCGACGTTGGCGGTATCGAGGTTCGGCATGATCAGGATGTTGGCCTCGCCTTCCAGCTTGGAATGCGGCAGCACCAGCTTGCGCGCCACGGCCGACAGCGCGGTATCGCCCTGCATTTCGCCGTCGGCCTCGATTTCGGGATGCCGCTCCTTCAGCAGCGCGGTGGCCTGGCGCATCTTGCGCGAGGATTCGGTGTCGTAGCTGCCGAAGTCCGAATGTGACACGAAGGCAACGCGCGGCTTCATGTTGAAGCGCTGGACGTGGATTGCCGCCAGCGACGCCACTTCCGCGAGTTCTTCGGCGCTGGGGTTCGGCCGCACCTGGGTGTCGGCGATGAAATAGGAGCCCTTGCTGGTGATCATCATCGCCAGTGCCGCGAAATCCTTGATCCCGGGAAGGAAGCCGACGATTTCGCGGACGTGGCGCAGATGGCTCATGTAGCGGCCTTCGACGCCGCAGATCATGGCGTCGGCCTCACCGCGGACCACGGCGAGCGCTGCGATCACGGTGTTGTTGGTGCGAACCACGGTACGCGCGGCATCGGGCGTGACGCCGTGCCGGCCGGCGACGGTGATATAGGTTTGCACATAGGAACGATAGCGCGGATCGTCCTCGGGATTGACGAGGTCGAAATCCTGCCCGGCCTTGATCGCAAGACCAAACCGCTTGATCCGGGCCTCGACCACGGACGGACGGCCGACCAGGATCGGCCGTGCCAGCTTTTCCTCGAGCACCACCTGGGTCGCACGCAGCACGCGCTCGTCTTCGCCTTCGGCATAGATCACCCGTACCGGCTGGGTCTTGGCCTTGGCGAACACCGGCTTCATCACGAGGCCGGAGCGGAACGCAAAGCGTTCCAGCAGTGCGCAATATTCGTCGAAATTCTTGATCGGCCGCGTCGCCACGCCGGAGTCCATCGCGGCCTTCGCCACGGCCGGCGCAATGCGCAGGATCAGCCGCGGATCGAACGGGCTCGGAATCAGCGAACCCGGTCCGAAGCCCTGGGTCTCGCCGCTGTCAAATCCCTGCGCCACCGCATCCGACGGCGGATCGCGCGCGAGCTGGGCGATGGCGTCGACCGCGGCGTGCTTCATGGCCTCGTTGATCGCGGTCGCCCCGACATCAAGCGCTCCACGGAAGATGAAGGGGAAGCACAGGACGTTGTTGACCTGGTTCGGGAAATCCGAACGGCCGGTGCAGATCATGGCATCCGGCCGCGCCTTGCGCGCCTCGTCCGGCATGATCTCGGGATTCGGGTTGGCGAGCGCCATCACCAGCGGCTTGTCCGCCATAGCCTTGACCATTTCCGGCTTCAGCACGTTCGGCGCGGACACGCCGAGGAAAATATCGGCGCCGCCGATGACGTCGCCGAGCACGCGGGCATTGGTTTTTTGCGCATAGACCGCCTTCCAGCGGTCCATTAGGGTGTTGCGACCCTCGTGCACGACGCCGTCGATGTCGCAGACCCAGATGTTCTTGCGCTGAGCGCCGAGCGAAACCAGCAGATTGAGACAGGCGATTGCGGCCGCACCAGCGCCGGAGCAGACGATCTTGACGTCCGAAAGTTTCTTGCCGTTGAGCAACAGCGCATTGGTGATCGCGGCGCCGACGATGATGGCGGTGCCATGCTGATCGTCGTGGAACACCGGGATCTTCATGCGCTCCTTGAGTTGCGCCTCGATCTCAAAGCACTCGGGACCCTTGATGTCCTCCAGATTGATGCCGCCGAACGTCGGCTCCAGCGCCGCCACCGTCTCGACCACGCGCTCGATGGTGTCGGCGGCGATTTCGATGTCGAACACGTCGATGCCGGCGAACTTCTTGAACAGAACCGCCTTGCCCTCCATGACCGGCTTCGACGCCAGCGGGCCGATATTGCCGAGCCCGAGCACCGCGGTACCGTTGGAGACGACGGCGACCAGATTGGCGCGCGCCGTCAGGGTGGCGGCTTCCGCCGGATTGTTGGCGATTTCGGTGCAGGCCGCCGCCACGCCGGGAGAATAGGCCAGCGCCAGGTCGCGCTGGTTGGCCAGCGGCTTGGTCGCCTGGATCTCGAGTTTGCCCGGCCGCGGCAGCCGGTGATAGGCCAGCGCCGCGTCGCGGAGATCATCAGAATAGGACGACATGTATTTCCCCCACGGGCTTACTCAGAGCATGATCTTTTCGGAAAACCGGTGTCCACTTTTCCGGATCATGCTCCCGGCCCCGAAATTACCATCGGTGACCGGTCTTCGTTCGGGCTATCCCGGCTCTAGCTTTGCGGCAGATTGAGACGGATGTGAAGCTCGCGCAACTGCTTCACTGCTACTTCCGACGGCGCGCCCATCAGCAAATCCTCGGCCCGCTGGTTCATCGGGAATAGCGAGATTTCGCGCAGGTTGTTAGTGCCGCAGAGCAGCATCACGATGCGGTCGACACCGGCCGCCATGCCGCCATGCGGCGGGGCGCCGTACTGGAACGCGCGATACATGCCGCCGAAACGCTCGACGACGTCCTTCTCGCCATAGCCCGCGATCTCGAACGCCTTCACCATCGCCTCGGGGCGGTGGTTGCGGATACCGCCGGAGGCGATCTCGTAGCCGTTGCAGGTGATGTCGTACTGGAACGCCTTGATGGTCAGCGGGTCCTGCCCGTTGAGCGCATCGAGGCCGCCTTGCGGCATCGAGAACGGATTGTGCGAGAAGTCGACCTTCTTGTCTTCCTCGTTGTACTCGTACATCGGGAAGTCGACGATCCAGGCCAGTTCGAACCGATCCTTGTCGATCAGCTTCAACTCTTCGCCGAGCCGGGTGCGGGCCAACCCCGAAAACTTCCAGAACTTGTCGGGGTCGCCGGCGACGAAGAACGCGGCATCGCCCTCTTTCAAGCCGAGCTGGGTCCGGATCGCGGCGGTGCGCTCCGCGCCGATATTGTTGGCCAGGGGACCCGCGCCCTCGCCGCCCTCGCGCCACATGATGTAGCCCAATCCGGGCTGGCCCTCGCCCTGCGCCCACGAATTCATGCGGTCGCAGAAGGCGCGCGAACCGCCGGTCGGTCCGGGGATCGCCCAGACCTGGTTCTTGGGGTCTTCCAGCATCCGCGCGAACACCTTGAAGCCGGAGCCGCGAAAGTGCTCGGAGACGTCCTGCATGATCAGAGGATTACGCAGGTCGGGCTTGTCGCTGCCGTATTTCTTCAGGGCCTCGGCAAAGGGAATCCGCGGCCAGACCTTGGTGACCGGCTTGCCCTTGGCAAATTCCTCGAACACGCCGGTGATGACCGGTTCGACGGCGGCGAAGACGTCGTTCTGCTCGACAAAGCTCATTTCGAGGTCGAGCTGGTAGAATTCGCCGGGCAGACGATCGGCGCGCGGGTCTTCGTCGCGGAAACAAGGCGCGATCTGGAAGTAGCGGTCGAAGCCCGACATCATCAGCAGCTGCTTGTACTGCTGCGGCGCCTGCGGCAGCGCGTAGAACTTGCCCGGATGAATTCTGGACGGCACCAGGAAATCCCGCGCGCCTTCCGGCGACGACGCCGTCAGGATCGGGGTCTGGAATTCGAAGAAGCCCTGCTCCTTCATCCGCTTCCGCATGGAATCGACGATGGCGCCGCGGGTCATGATGTTCTGGTGCAATTTCTCGCGGCGCAGATCGAGGAAACGGAACTTGAGCCTGATATCCTCGGGATATTCCTGCTCGCCTGCCACCGGCAGCGGCAGCACGCCGGAGGGCCCGAGGGTCTCGATCTCGGTGACATAAACTTCGACCTGTCCGGTCGGCAGTTCCGCGTTGGCCGTGCCCTCGGGGCGGATGCGGACCTTGCCGTCCATCCGCACCACCCACTCCGAGCGCAGTTTTTCGGCGTCGCGATACGCCGGCGAATCCGCGTCGATGACACACTGGGTGATGCCGTAATGATCGCGCAGGTCGATGAACAGCACGCCGCCGAGGTCGCGGATGATGTGGCACCAGCCGGATAGCCGGACCGTCTCGCCGATGTGGCTGTCGCGGAGCGCGCCGCATGTATGTGACCGGTAGCGATGCATGGAATTCCCAAAATCGGATGTCGGAGGGCAGGAATCGGGGGCCCAAGCCCGCGCGATGTGCGGGAGGGTTTACCCGAGCGCGCGGGGTGCGGCAACCAAGGCTGGCGCCTGTTTTACGCCACAAACCCGACATTTCGGGCTTGGCGAGCCCGGACCGTTGCCTATTGGCCGGGCTAGCCTATCTTTGGGTCATGACCGTCCATTTCCCGTTCCAGAATACCTATGCGGCGCTGCCGGCGAACTTTTTCGCCCGCGTAGCGCCGACCCCCGTCGCTGCCCCACGGCTGATCAAACTGAACCGGCCGCTCGCAGTCCAGCTCGGGCTCGATCCGGACCTGCTGGAGAGCCCCGAAGGCGCCGAAATCCTCGCCGGAAAGCGCCTGCCTGATGGCGCTGACCCGATCGCGATGGCCTATGCCGGCCACCAGTTCGGCCATTTCGTGCCGCAGCTCGGCGACGGCCGCGCCATCCTGCTCGGCGAGGTCATCGACGCTGACGGCATCAGGCGCGACATCCAGCTCAAGGGAAGCGGCCCGACGCCGTTCTCACGGCGAGGCGACGGCCGCGCCGCGCTCGGTCCGGTGCTGCGGGAATACATCGTCAGCGAGGCGATGTTCGCGCTCGGCATCCCGACCACGCGGTCG
>JAIEPP010000646.1 GCA_019748335.1 Xanthobacteraceae bacterium | reverse complement strand
CCGCCGGATGGAGCGCAAGGGGCATGCAAAACACCCCGGCCCAGGCTATAATCATGCATACTCCATGCATGAAACGGACATTTGACGCATGATCTCAGTTGACGCCTTTGACCTCAAGATGCTTGCCGCGCTGCAGGACGACGGCCGCCTGACCAATCAGCAATTGGCCGATCTGGTCGGCCTGTCGGCCTCGCAATGTTCGCGGCGGCGGATGCGGCTCGAGGAGGAGAAGGTGATCGCGGGCTATCACGCCGACCTCGCCAGCGAGGCGCTCGGCTTCAACTTGATCGCCTTCATCCACATCACGCTGGCGACGCACTCGCCCGACAACGCGAAGAAGTTCCGCGCGCTGGTCAACCGGGTCGACGAAATCCAGGAGGCCTATTCGCTGACCGGCGACGCCGACTACCTGCTGAAGGTCGTGCTGCGCGATCTCAAGAGCCTCTCGGATATCGTCAACAACGTGCTGATGCCGCACCAGAGCGTGGCGCATGTGCGATCGTCGATCGTGCTGGACCGGCTGAAGGAGAGTTCGAAGCTGCCGTTGAGGGGATAGGATGGCCCAAATCGAGGGAAATTCGCCATTCGAATTTCGAGTCCGATTTGCGATCATCCATCTCAAATCAACCCACGGGACCGTCATGGCGCTGCAACTCCGGCCGAACTGCGAATATTGCGACAAGGACCTGCCGCCGAACGCGACCGAGGCGCGAATCTGCTCCTACGAATGCACGTTCTGCGCGGACTGCGCCGAGAACAAACTGCACAATGTCTGCCCGAACTGCGGCGGCGGTTTTGTGCCGCGCCCGATCCGGCCCGTGACCGTGATGCGGCCCGGCGTCTGTGTCGACAAGCAGCCACCGTCGGACAAGCGCGTGCATCTCAAGTACAGTCTCGACGACGTCGCGGCGCATTCGGCGAAGTATCGGGATATCAAGCCGGAGCAGCGCTAGCCTGCCGGCACAATCGTGCCCTCGACTTCGCCAAAGCCGACACGATAGCCGTCGCCCTGGCACCAGCCGCGCATGACAAGTGAATCGCCATCTTCCAGGAACGTGCGCTTGACGCCGCCCGGAAGCCCCAAAGGCTCGGTCCCGTTCCAGGAGATTTCAAGCAGGCTGCCGCGCTGGTTTTTCTCAGGACCGGAGATGGTACCGCTCCCCAGGAGATCGCCGACATTCATGGCGCAGCCGGAGGAGGCGTGGTGCACCAATTGCTGCACCGACGACCAGTACATGTATTTGAAATTGGTGCTGGAGATGTTTGCCGCCTCGTTCATGGAACCCGCGCGCAAGGCGGCGTCGAGCTGCATGTCGTAATTGTTCGGTTGCGTCTGCCGCAGATAGGCCAGCGGTTCCGGATCCTGCTTCGGACCGTGAAGCCGAAACGGCTCCAGCGCCTCGCGCGTCACCACCCACGGGCTGATCGAGGTCGCGAACGCCTTGGCCTGGAACGGCCCGAGCGGCACATACTCCCACTCCTGGATGTCGCGGGCGCTCCAGTCGTTCAGGATCACGAAGCCGAAGATCATTTCTTCTGCTTGCGCTTCGGTCAGCATCTCGCCGATCGGTGAGGATTGTCCGACCACCACGCCCATTTCGAGTTCGAAATCGAGCCGCTTGCACGGCCCGAAGCTCGGCAGGTCAGCGGTTGGCGGCTTCAACTGCCCGCGCGGCCGGCGCACCGGGGTGCCGCCGACCACGACCGTGGAAGCGCGGCCGTTGTAGCCGATCGGCATATGCAGCCAGTTCGGTTGCAGCGCGTTGTCCTTGCCGCGGAACATGACGCCGACATTGGTGGCGTGCTCCCTTGACGAATAGAAGTCGGTGTAGCCCGCGACGGCGATCGGCAGATGCAGCTTGACGTCGGCCATCGGCACCAGCGTACGCTGGCGCAGTTTCTCGTTGTCGCGCAGTTCGGGATTGTCGTGGCGCAGCAGCTCGCTGATCCGCGCCCGTGTCCGCGTCCAGACTTTTGGCCCCAGCGCCATGAACGGATTGAGCGAGGGCGCCGCGAACACCGCGGGCTCATCGAGTTCGAACCGGCAGTCCTGTGCAAGCTGCCACAGATCGAGCACGTAATCGCCGATCGCGACGCCGACGCGCGGGGCGAGACCGTCCTTCGCCGAGAACACGCCGTAGGGGAGGTTCTGGATCGGGAAATCGGAGGTGGCGACGACCGGGATGAAGGAGCGGAGGGTGGGGTCGTTGGGGTGGGGCACCAAAATCTCCAATCACTAGATCGTCATGGCCGGGCTTGACCCGGCCATCCACGACTTCCTTTGGTATCTCAAGACGTGGATGCCCGGGACAAGCCCGGGCATGACGGAACGTTAGAAGGCTGGGCGAACCTCACGGCTTGTTCGGATCGAACCGCTTTTCAAGTCCGTTCCAGCAGTCCGCGTAATCGTCCTGCAACGTCGCCGACTTCGCCGCATGCGCTGTGACGCGCTGCGGGTATCGCGTCTCGAACATGAAGGCCATGGTGCCGGTCAGCTTCACCGGTTTCAATTCGCCGTTGCTGGCGTGATCGAAGGCCTGGCGATCCGGGCCGTGCGGCAGCATCATGTTGTGCAGGCTGATGCCGCCGGGAACGAATCCCTGCGGCTTGGCGTCATAGACACCGTAGATCAGCCCCATGAACTCCGACATGATGTTCATGTGATACCAGGGCGGGCGGAAAGTATTTTCCGCCACCATCCAGCGTTCCGGGAAGATCACGAAGTCGATATTCGCCGTGCCCGGGGTTTCCGACGGCGCCGTCAGCACCGTAAAGATCGAGGGATCGGGATGATCGAAGCCGATGGCGCCGATCGGCGAGAAGGTGCGCAGGTCGTATTTGTAGGGCGCGTAGTTGCCGTGCCACGCCACCACGTCGATCGGCGAATGCGGCAGCATGGTCCTGAACAGCGCCCCGCCCCATTTGACGTAGAGCTCGGTCGGCGTGTCCCTGTCCTCGTAGGCCGCGACCGGCGTCAGGAAGTCGCGCGAATTGGCAAGGCAATTGGCGCCGATCGGTCCGCGCTCCGGCAGCGTGAACGCGCCGCCGTAATTTTCGCAGAGATAGCCGCGCGCGGGACCTGCCGGAATCTCGACACGGAATTTGACGCCGCGCGGGATCACCACGATCTCGCCGGGCTCGGCATCGATACGGCCGAACTCGGTGACGAGGCGCAGGTTGCCCTGCTGCAGCACGAACATCATCTCGCCATCGGCGTTGTAGAAATGCTGATCGACCATCGATTTGGTGATGAGATAGACGTGCGCGGCCATGCCGGCCTGGGTGTTGGCGTCACCCGCCGTGGTCATGGTCTGCACGCCCTGCAGAAAGGTCATATCCTGCTTCGGGATCGGCGCCGGGTCCCAGCGCAATTGCGCGATCGGCAATTCATGTTCATGGCACGGTGCGGTACGCCACAGCCCGGCGTCGGCTTTGGCAAACCGCCCGGAATGTTTCACCGACGGGCGAATGCGATAAAGCCAGGAGCGCTCGTTGCTGCCACGCGGCGCGGTAAACGGCGAGCCCGAAAGCTGTTCGGCATAGAGCCCGTAGGCGCAGCGCTGCGGCGAGTTGCGCCCCATCGGCAGCGCGCCGGGCAAGGCCTCGGTCTCAAAGCTGTTGCCGAAGCCGGACATGTAGCCCGGGGTGATGTGCTGGGAGTTCTTCGCAAGTGCATCCGGCGCGGTGTTGATATTCATGGTCATCCTCCTTGCAGGGCGGCCCACATTTCCTGGTCGCGCTTGTCGGTCCAGATCACGGGATCGTCGATTCCCGATGCCTCGTCGAACGCGCGCGAGACGTTGAACGGCAGGCAGTGCTCGTAGATCGCAAACGAAGAGAATTTCGGATCCATTACTTCGCGCGTTGCCGCCATCGATTCCTTCAGGTTGCGGCCCCTCGCGACCGAGGTCTCGGCAGCGCCATAGAGCGAGGTGACGAAATCGCGCGTCATCGCGATCGCATCGCGCCCGGTCGAAAGACCCTTCAGCGCATCGCCGCGGCCCGGCGCGATCGCCTTGGGATTGAAGGCGCGGATTTCGTTCAGCGTCGTCGGCCATTCCCGCAGATGCGCGTCGCCGCAATAGCAGGCCGAGTGGTATTCGATCAGGTCACCCGAGAACATCACCTCGGCATCCGGCACCCAGGCGACGATGTCGCCCGAGGTGTGCCCGGCACCGAGCTGCATCAGCCGCACTTCGCGTTTGCCGAGATAGATCGACATCTCGCCTTCGAAGGTCAGCGTCGGCCATGTCAGGCCGGGAATGCTATCGGCGTCCTGGAACAGGCGCGGAAAGCGGCCATATTCGGAATCCCAATCCTGCTGGCCGCGCTCCTCGATCAGCCGATGGGTTTCGGCGGACGCGACGATACCCTGTGCCTGGTAGGCGGAAGCGCCGAGCACGCGCACCGCGTGGTAATGCGACAGCACGACATATTTGATCGGCTTGTCGGTGACGGCGCGGACGCGCTCGATCACCTTATGCGCCATCGCCGGCGTCGACTGAGCGTCGAACACCAGACAGCCGTCGTCGCCGACAATGATGGCGGAGTTCGGATCGCCCTCGGCCGTGAAGGCATAGAGATCGGTGCCGATTTCGGAGAACGTGATCTTCTTCTCCGCCATATCCGTCGTTGACGCGAAACCTTTGGCCATCAATTCCATTCCTGACTTCGGTTGAGACGTGAATTACTGTTGTTGCTGCTGCTGCTGACTGGCATCGACCATCCGCCGCTTCGCAAGGGCAATCGCCTCGTGCAAAACCGCGATATCGCCGATGTGATTGGCAAGGATGAGGACCAGCGCCGCATCGAGATCGGCGCTCGCTTCGTCGCTGAGGCCGCGATGCGCCTCGACGACGGCGCGAAACGCGTCGTCGGGCTTTGCGAAATTCGAAGCGGTCGAGAGTGTCATAACAACCTCAATTTTGTCCGGCAGCGCGCGCCAGCGCAGCATCGAGCGCCGGCCGCGTCGGATGGCGGAATCGCGCGGCGACGTAGCCGTCGGGCCGCAAGAGATAGGCCGTGCCGGGCTCCGCATCGTAACGTACGCCGGCAAGGCCTTCGGAATCGGCAAAGCCGCCCTCACCGCCAATGCGGACTGTCGCGACGCCTTCGGGCGTGTCAGCCGCAGCGCCGTTGCCGAACTCCAGCAGCGTGAAGCGCGTCCCGCTCTTGATGAAGGCTTCCGTCAGGTACATTGCCTCGCCGGAGGCCGCGGCGATCGGCGCATCCGGCAGCGACGCGCCGGGCCGCGGGCCACCGCGCCACGCCTCGTCATCGGCGGTCGAGAGCGGCGTCTCGTAGACCGAAGGCGTCGACAGCCGGCCGGCATTGATCATGCGCTTGCCGAATTCTGTTTCCTTGGCCAGCGACAGCACCGCCTTGCGCAGCCGCGCCTCCTGGTGCGAGTTGGGCGCCATGAAGTCGGTGGAGCGGGTCGATTCGCGGATGTTCTCGTCGGCCGCCGCGCTGCGTTCGATGTGATAGCTGTCCAGCAGGGCTTGCGGCGATGCCTTGCGCAGCACGCGATCGAGCTTCCACGCCAGGTTTTCGGCATCCTCAAGCCCGGAATTGGCGCCGCGGGCGCCGAACGGCGAGACCTGATGCGCGGCATCGCCGGCGAAGATCACCCGGCCGTGGATGAACCGGTCCATCCGGCGGCACTGGAACTTGTACAGCGAGATCCATTCGAAATCGAACTTGTCATGGCCGAGCATGCGCGCGATCCGCGGCCGCACATTCTCCGGCTGCTTTTCGACAGCGGGATCGGCGAAGCGACTGAGCTGCAGGTCGATCCGCCAGATGTCGTCCGGCTGCTTGTGCAGCAGCGCCGAGCGTCCGGCATGAAATGGCGGATCGAACCAGAACCAGCGTTCGGTCGGAAATTCCGCCGTCATCCTGACGTCGGCGATCAGGAACTGATCCTCGAACACCTGGCCGGTGAATTCCGCGCCCACCATCTGCCGCAGCGACGAGCGCGCGCCGTCGCAGGCGATGACGAATCCCGCGTGCAATCGGTACGGCCCGTCGGGCGTGTCGATCGTCAGCGCCACATGGTCGTTGCGCGCTTCCAGCCCGACCACCTTGTTGCGCCAGCGCAGGTCGATGGCTGGAAGCTGCTCGACGCGGTCGACCAGATAGGCCTCGGCATAAAACTGCTGCAGGTTGATGAAGGCCGGCCGCTTGTGACCCTGTTCCGGCAGCAGGTTGAACTGGTAGAGTTTTGAATCGCCGTGAAAAATCTTGCCGACGCTCCAGACCACGCCCTTGTCGACCATGCGCTGGCCGACCCCGAGCCGGTCCCAGTATTCCAGCGAGCGCTTGGAGAAGCAGATCGCACGCGAGCCCTCGCCGATCCGGTCGGCATCGTCGAGCAAAACCACCGATTGCCCACGCTGCGCCAGGTCGATCGCCAGCGACAGCCCGACCGGTCCGGCACCGACCACGACGACGGGGTGTTCGGCCGCGTTGGTGGCCACCCGGTCCTGATCGGGATGCCTGCGATAGCCGAACTGGGTCTTGCTTGGCGCCATGCGGGCTAAACCTTGCGACTGGCGATCCCTGCTTCTAGCCAATCTTGTAACTAGTCCAACCTTAACTAGTCTTGGGCGTGCGACTATTGATAATAGTCGCATCTGCAACTATCTTAAATCCCGTGCGCGTTGCCGCGTCAACTCAAATTGGAGCGATTTTGGCACAGGCGCCTTCCAGCGAGCGCAGGCCCCGAACAACAGACGGGGCAGACCGACGCGTGCCGGATGACGGCACGGCCGGCAAGAACTCCCGGCTTGATCTGTTCAAGTTCGTGCCGTTCCGGCTGAACCGGCTGGCGGCCGAAGTCAGTTCGGCGCTCTCAGTCGAGTATGCAACG
>JAIEPP010000601.1 GCA_019748335.1 Xanthobacteraceae bacterium | reverse complement strand
TGCGTGTTCATGTCGGGCCCGTCGGCCAAGATCATCGGCCCGCGCGTCGCGGCGATCCGCACGCTGGCGAAGGAGATCGGCCGCAACCCGGCTGAAATCCTGATGTTCAGCATGATGACGATCATCCTCGGCCGCACCGAGGCCGAAGCGAAAGCGAAACACGCCGACTATCGCCGCCACATCAATCCCGAAGGCGCGCTAGCGCTGATGTCGGGCTGGACCGGTGTCGACTTCTCCGGCTACGACCTCGACCAGGAAGTGCGCCACGTCCAGAACGATGCCGGCCGCAGCGCCATGGACAACGTCACCCGCGGCGATCCGGACCGGGTCTGGACCGTGCGCGAAGTCATCGAGCATGTCGGAATCGGCGGCGCCGGCCCGGTGTTGGTCGGCACGCCCGAGAAGGTCGCCGACGATATCGAGGCCTGGTTCGAGGCGACCGATGTCGACGGCCTCAACGTTCCCTTCGCGGTGTCGCCCGGCGACTTCGAGGACATCACGGAGATGCTGGTGCCGGAATTGACCCGGCGCGGGATCTACAAGGACGCCTACGCCAGGGGCACGCTGCGCGAAAAACTATTCGGCGCGGGACGGGCGAGGTTGACGGAGCAACATCCGGCGAGCCGGTACCGACCGCATGTCGCGGCGAAGGCGGCGGAGTAGGATTGCGCGCGACACTCCATCAGCGTCATTGCGAGCGCAGCGAAGCAATCCATTCTTTGTTCGTGCGGCAAGATGGATTGCTTCGCTGCGCTCGCAATGACGGCTGATAGGCCCGAGGCCATCAGTTCACCGCGTTATTGACCACCACCTCGATCAGCTTGGCGCCAGGACGGCTGAAAGCCGACGACAATACCGACTTCAACTGGCTGGGATCGGTGACGCGCGTGGCTTCCAGGCCCATCGATTTCGCCAGCGCGGTGAAATCCACCGGCGGGTCCTTGAAATCCATGCCGACGTAGTGATCGTCGCCGTGGAAGGCGAGCAGGCGCTGCTTGATGATGCGATAGCCGCCATTGTTGACGATCACGAAGGTCAGCGGCAGGTTCTGGTTGGCGGCGGTCCACAACGACTGGATCGAATACATCGAGGAGCCGTCGCCGGAGTAGCACACCACAGGCCGGTCCGGATTGGCGAGGCTGACACCGACGGATGCCGGCAATCCCCAGCCGATGCCGCCCGAGGCCAGTGCGTGATAGCCGTAGCGGTCGCGGTGCGGGCGCAGCGCGATCATCTG
The DNA here is from genome assembly GCA_019748335.1 of Xanthobacteraceae bacterium. Lineage (GTDB taxonomy): Bacteria > Pseudomonadota > Alphaproteobacteria > Rhizobiales > Xanthobacteraceae > Bradyrhizobium. Next base: position 5,623 of record JAIEPP010000601.1, on the reverse strand, counting down.
CCGCGACGAGGTCAGGCCCTCGTCGACCAGGATGGCGTTGGCGGGCATCGCCTCGACCACCTGCAGCGCCAGCCAGTCCGGATCGATCGGCGTGGTGGTGGCGTGTTTTGAAATTTGTTCGATCAGCGGCTTGCGCTTCGCCGTCCAGTTCTTCGTGGCCAGCGCCGCCAACCCTGCCTTGGCACGGGTCTCCAGCGCGCTGCCGCCGGCAGCTTTCAGCGCCGGAACCAGCGCGCGCAGGGTTTCCTTGACGTCGGCCTTCAGCGCGATGTCGACGCCATAGTTCTTGGCGAGGTCGTGATCGACCAGGCCGACCTGCACGATCGACATGCCGTCCGGCAGCGGATCGACTTCGCTATAAACCGACATCCGCAAGGGATCGCCGCCAACGGCAATGATGAGGTCGTACGGCGTCAGTGCCTCGCGGGCCAGTTTCTGGATCCGCGCCAGCGCGCCCATGAAGCACGGGCTCTCGGACAGGAAATGCGCGCCAAACGGCGTCGACGACTGGTAGGCCGGGCAGCCCAGCGTCTCCGCGAATTCGGCCGCTTCCTTCAGCGCATCGCTCTTGACCACCTCGTCGCCGACGATGATCACCGGGCGCTCGGCCTTGAGGATGCGCGCGGCGAATGCTTTCAGCGATTCGTCGGAGGGCCGGACGCGGGTGTCGATGCGGGTCGAGCGGCCGAGTTCGATGCCGGCCTCGGCGTTGAGGATGTCGCCCGGCAGCGAGATGAAGACCGGGCCGGTCGGCGGCGTCATCGCGATCTTGGCGGCGCGGCGCACGATCCGCGGCAGATCCTCCAGCCGCGTCACCTCGACCGCCCATTTCACCAGCGGCTCGGCCATCTGCACCAGCGGGCCGTACAGCACCGGCTCGGTCAGGCCGTGGCCCTGCTCCTGCTGCCCGGCGGTCAGGATCATCGGCGTGCCGGTGAAGCTGGCGTTGAACAGCGAGCCCATCGCATTGCCCAGACCCGGTGCGACATGAACGTTGCAGGCGACCAGTCTGCCCGAGGCGCGACTAAAGCCGTCGGCCATGGCGACGACGAGGCTTTCCTGCATCGCCATCACATAGGTGAGGTCCGGATGGTCCTTCAGCGCGTGCATGATCGGCAGTTCGGTGGTGCCGGGATTGCCGAACAGATGCGTGATGCCCTCGTCCTTCAGCAATGCGAGGAATGCCGAGCGCCCGGTAATTTTATTCTTCATGTTCCCTCCAACCCGCAGATGCGTTGACCCGCGGGGCGATGCGCACATGACCAAACTTGACGGGCGTGCGCAATGGAGCACGGTCATGGCTGCCCTGCATGGGCGGCGCGAGCGCTAGCAGGAGACACCGTCATCCTGAGGTGCGAGCGGAGCGAGCCTCGAAGGATGCAAGTCCCGGTCTGTGGCCGTTCATCCTTCGAGACGCGCTTCGCGCTCCTCACCATGAGGGTCTGAGACCTCATCCTGACAAGACTTCATCCTGAGGAGCCTGCGCGGCAGGCGTCTCGAAGGATGACGAAAGTTAGAACATCCCTTCCCGCTCAACCGCCTTCTTCTTTTTCGAGCGCTGCCAGACCACGCCGGGAAAACCTTTCAGCGGCACCAACGGCTGGCCGGTGTAAGCCCATTCCTGCAACTGCTCGATCGCGATGTGATAGAGCGGCTGGCGGCCGGTGCGGCCGGAGAACAGCGCGCGGGGAATGTTGACCATGTGCGGCGAACGGCCGCGTTCATAGGCGATCGGCGTGCCGCAATGGGCGCAAAAGCGGCGCACGGTCTTTGTCGCCTTGTCCTCGTAGCTGTTAACGCTGCTTTCGCCCTTGGTGATGCGAAAGCGCTTGCGCCAGCTTCCGACATAGGTGGCGTAGGCGGCGCCGTGGGCGCGGCGGCTCGACGGTGAGTGATCGTGCCAGGCCCAGCGCGCGGGAACGTCGATTTCGAAGGCGACCTTGCCGCACAGGCATTGCCCGGCGGCGGGCTTGCCGGGGGCGATGGCTTTGGTTTTCTTTTTTGGCGGTTCGTCGTCTTCTGGATACATGGTGGACCTCACAGTTCGTCATTGCGAGGAGCGTAAGCGACGAAGCATCCATACTTCCTTCGCGGATGCATGGATTGCTTCGCTTCGCTCGCAATGACGGTTGGAGCCTACGCCTTCTCCAACTCGTCATGCTCGGGATAATCCGTATATCCCGCTTCTTCGCCGCCATAGAACGTCGCGCGGTTATACGGCGTCAGCGGGAAGCCATGCTGCAGGCGGCGCGGCAGGTCCGGGTTGGAGATGAAGATGCGGCCGAACGCGATCATGTCGGCGAGGCCGTCGCGGATCGCGGCATCCGCCGTCTCCCCGGTGAAGCCGCCGGCGGTAATCAAGACGCCTTTCCAGATCGGGCGGAACAGCACCATCGCCGACGGCACGTTCTGCCGGTTGACCTCGGCACGGCCGGTACCTGACGAGCGCGGCTCGATGAAATGCAGGTACGCCAGCCCGAGCGGATTGAGTTGCTCGATCGCGTGCGTGTACAGCGGCATCGGATCGGGCTCGCCCGAGCCGTTGGCAATGCCATAGGGCGACAGCCGCACGCCGACGCGATCTGCGCCCCAGACCTCGATCACGGCTTTCGTCACTTCCATCAGGAAGCGCGTGCGATTCTCGATCGAGCCGCCATATTGATCGGTGCGCAGGTTGGTGTGCGACTGCAGGAACTGCTCGATCAGGTAACCGTTGGCGCCGTGGATCTCGACGCCGTCAAAGCCGGCTTTCAGCGCGTTCTTCGCCGCCTGCCGATAGGCGTCGATAATGCCGGGGATTTCCGCCGTCTCCAGCGCCCGCGGCGTTTCGTAGGGCACCGCCTTGCCGTCGGCCGTTCCGGTCTTGAGATCGGCGATCGCGACCGCCGAGGGGGCGACCGGGAGGACGCCGCCGGGCTGGAACGAGGAATGCGAGACCCGGCCGACGTGCCAGAGCTGGAGGAAGATCACGCCGCCCTTGGCGTGAACGGCATCGACCACCTCGCGCCAGCCTGATGTCTGCGCCTCGGTATAGATCCCGGGCACACCGGGGGCACCGAACCCGGTGGCCATGACCGGCGAAGCCTCGGCGATCAAAAGCCCGCCCGGGGTGGCGCGTTGGGCGTAATATTCCGTGTTCAGCGGCCGCGGCGCCAGCGACGGTTTCGCCGCGCGCATCCGCGTCAGCGGCGCCAGCGCGAGACGGTGCTTGAGCTGGTACGGACCGACCTTGAGCGGCGAAAACAACGATGGAAAATTCATGACTGCCCCAAAACTCCCGTGATTGTACGGATATGTAACCGCTTCACCTTGTTCGTAAAAGACGTATGAGTTCAAGTACGCGTTTTCGTCCCGCGAACCGGGACCCTTTCGGTTGAAACGCTATTGGTGGCAATCCGATATCTACGGCAAGTGAGCACGTCATCCATGCAGAAATCGAGCGCCCGATCGCTTCCCTCGCTCAGCATCCGCATCGACCTCGATACCGAGGGCCGGATCGGACCGGGCAAGATCGCGTTGCTGGAAAATATTCGCGAGCACGGCTCGATTTCGGCCGCCGGCCGCGCCATGGACATGTCCTACAAGCGGGCATGGGACCTGGTCGACGAAGTCAACCGGATCTGCCGGCAGGCCGCGGTCGAACGCCAGACCGGCGGCAAGAACGGCGGCGGCGCGGCGCTGACGGCGTTCGGCACTTCGCTGGTCGCGCGCTATCGCAAGATCGAGCGCGATGCGGCGCGCGCCGTGCGCAAGGAGTTGCAAGCGTTGCGGAGCGAGATCGGCGGCGCGAAGAAGCGCGCGGGAAGGTAGCAGCGAGCCTTAGGCTGCTACGTTGCTGCGCGCATTTATCTCGGCTGGGGAAGTGCGTTCCCTCTCCCCTTGCGGGAGAGGGTTAGGGAGAGGGGTGGCCGCGAGTTCAGTGCTTGTGGCTTACCCCTCTCCCCAACCCTCCCCCGCAAGGGGGGAGGGAGTAGACCGTCCGCGTGGCTGTGTGCTCGGTGGCCACTATCCCGTCTTGATCCAGACCGCCTTGACGTTGAGATATTCCTCGACGTGCTGCTTGCCGGACTCGCGACCGTAACCGCTCATCTTGTAGCCGCCGAACGGCACCGCCGGGTCCATCGCCTGGTAGCAATTGACCCAGACCGAGCCGGCGCGCAGCGACTTTGCAACCTGATGTGCCTTGCTGACATTGGTGGTCCAGACGCCGCTGCCGAGCCCGAAGGTCGTGGCGTTGGCGCGCTTGATCAGGTCGTCACTGTCCTTGAACGAGATCGCCGAGATCACCGGGCCAAAAATTTCCTCCTGCGCGATCCGCATATTGTCCTGGACGTTGGCGAACACCGTCGGCGCCACGAAATAGCCCTTCGACAGTGCGCCTTCGGTCAGCGGCGCACCGCCGGCGAGCGCCGTGGCGCCTTCCTTCTGGCCGATCGACAGATAACCGCTGACGCGCTCCATCTGCTGCTGCGACACCAGCGGGCCGATTTGCGTGTTCGGATCGAGGCCGTTGCCGACCTGCAATTTTTTCCCAAACTCCGCAACACGGCCGACGAATTCGTCGTAGATCTTGTGCTCGACGAACAACCGGGTGCCGGCGCTGCAAATTTGCCCGGAATTGGCGAACACCGCCATCGCCGCGCCCGGCACCGCCGCATCGAGATCGGCGTCGGCGAACACGATGTCGGGCGACTTGCCGCCGAGCTCGAGCGAGACGCGCTTGAGATTGCCGGCCGACGCCCGAATGATGGATTGCCCCGTCACATGCGAGCCGGTGAACGCGACCTTGTCGACATCGGGATGCGACGCCAGCGCCGCCCCCGCGGTCTCGCCATAGCCCGGCACCACGTTGACGACGCCGGGCGGGATACCGGCTTCCATGCAGAGTTCAGCCAGCCGCAGCGAGGTCAGCGGCGCTTCTTCGGCGGGCTTCAGCACCACCGTGCAGCCGGTGGCGACGGCCGGGCCGATCTTCCAGACGCTGGCGGACAGTGGCCCGTTCCAGGGAATGATGGCGCCGACGACGCCGACCGGCTCCTTCAAGGTGTAGGAGAAGATTTCGCCGGGCAGCGAGTTTTCGATGGTCTCGCCATGCAGCGCGGTGGTCTGGCCGGCGTAGTAGCGGAGCATCCCGAGCACGCGCAGCTTGTTGCCGCGGGTGCGGCTGATCGGCGCGCCCATGTCGAGGGTGTCGAGCTGCGACAATTCCTCGAAATTCTTTTCGACAATATCGGCCAACCGCAGCAGCATGCCCTGGCGCTCGTACGGCTTGACCTTGCTCCACGGCCCTTCGAAGGCGCGGCGGGCGGCGGCAACGGCGCGGTTGATGTCCTCGGCATCGCCCTCGGCGACGGTGGCGAGCAGCTCGCCGGTCGCCGGATTATGCGTCTCGAATTTCTTGCCGGAGGCGGCATCGACCCATTTGCCGTCGATCAGCATCTTCTTGTAGGAACCATCCGCGTAAGGATGACGTGTCATCGGTATCGCCTGCGTAACAGCCATGTTTGCACTCCCTGGGGTCGGCATCGTTATATTCTTCAGCATATAGCGTTGAGCCGGAACCGTAAAGCGGACCGGATCGCCGCAGCGAGCCGGAAACGAAGACCTCCCATGCCGGTTCGTA
>JAIEPP010000301.1 GCA_019748335.1 Xanthobacteraceae bacterium | reverse complement strand
GCGGCCTTCCAGATTTCGCGGGGGCTCGCGACCTTCTTCGAGAGCTGCGACATCTTCCTGTGTCCGACGCTGTGCTCGCCTCCATTGCGCATCGGTGAGCTCAACACGATGTCGAGCGACCTGTCGCATATTGCGCCGATCCTGCGCCGCTACATGCCGGCAACCGCGATGTTCAACATGTCCGGCCAGCCCGCGATGTCGGTGCCGCTGGCCTGGAACAAGGCCGGGTTGCCGCTCGGCATGATGTTTTCGGCCAAATTTGGCGATGAGGGCACCTTATTCCGCCTAGCGGGCCAATTGGAGCAGGTAAAACCCTGGAAGAACCTGATACCGCCGATCTCCGCTTAACTGTTTGGAAAGAAAACGCTTTTCACGAACAAAACTCAGCCTTATTCGAAAGCGAACCATATTCCGGGCGGCAATGGGGACACCTTTTCCGCAGACGGAGTTTCATCCGGAGGCTGAATTGTGAGCCAGGGCGACCCGACCGACAATGCGCTGGCCGCTATCGCCAGCATTCTCGATCAGCCGGAAGTTCGCCGCGAGCCGGCGCGGCCGGCCGCTGAGGAAAAACCGCCAGTCACTCCGCCGCCGCTGCCGCCATCCGCCGAACCCACTACGCCTGTCGAAGCCCACGCTCCGGTGGTAACCCCTCCTCCCGTCCAGTCCGCTGCGCCGATCGAGACCCATCCTCCGACCGAAGCGCAACGTCCTGTCGAACATCATGCTCCGATCGAAGCTCACGGCTACTCCAGGGTCGGGCCCGGCCCGATGGCTGCGATCCGTTTCAGGTGGACCGTGCGTCTCGATAACGGCGAATACTATGTCGACGAGACCATCGGCGAGAATTCGCCCCCCGTCGTCAGCGGCCCGATGAGCCGGGATGCCGCGGTCCAGATGGTTCATGACCGCGAAGCTGACGCCCGCCGTCGCTTCGATCAGTTGAAGAGCGAGATGACCGGGCGCGGCGCCGCCGCCAATCTGGTGCGCAAGGACGGCGGCGAGGCCTGATCGTTCAGGTTTCGGACTATCGCGGCGGCCCCAGAAAATCCTTCTTGGCAAGATCGACACCGGCGTGCCGCAGGATGTCGTAAGCCGTCGTGATGTGAAAGAAGAACTGCGGGATGCTGAAGGTCAGCAGCAGCGACTTTCCGGTGAATGCGCGTGTCGCGCCATTCTTGAACGTGAAAACGACCTCCCTTTCCCCGGCTGCATCGATCTCCGCGCGCGGCAGGCCCTGCACGAAATCGATCGCCGCCGATATCCGCGACTTCAGTTCGGAGATGTCGGGATCGGCATCCCCGAAGGCAGGAGGCGCCCGGCCGGCCAGCAGCGCCCCGGCGACGACGGCATGACGATTGGCTTCGCCGACCTGCTGCTTCAGGCTGTACATGTTGGGATAGAGCCGCATGCCCAGCAGCACAGCCGGATCGATCTTGCGCGCCGTGGCATGGGCGGAAGCGTGATCGAGCAGCGCGGACAGGTTGCCGAGATACGGCACGAAGACGCCGACGGAGGCGTCGTAAAGCGAGATGGTCACGATTTCGGTTTCTCCGGCTGGCAGGGCGCGGGCATCTGGTCTAAATCCGGCGCGACAGCACCAAGGGTGCAATAAAATTCGCTGGGGGAGAAGACGCGATGTTTCGAATGTTGGCCAGCCTCGTTTTGGCTGTTCTGTGGACCGCATCCGCGGCAGCCCAGCAGCCCGCGGCCTCCTCCCGCCTCGACGACATCCTCAAGCGCGGTACGCTGCGCGTCGGCATGACCGGCGATTATCTGCCGTTCACCTATCTCGACAAGACGACCGCGAAATTCCGCGGCTTCGACGTCGATATGGCGGAAGCACTTGGCAAGGCGCTCGGCGTCAAGGTCGAGTTCGTCCAGACCGCCTGGCCGCAACTGATGAAGGATTTTGAGGCCGACAATTTCGACGTCGCGATGGGCGGCATCTCGATCACGCTCGACCGACAGAAGAAGGGCATGTTCTCCACACCGATCATGCGTGAAGGCAAGACCCCGATCGCCCGCTGCGCCGACAAGGGCAAATACGAAACCATCGCCGATATCGACAGAGCGGGCACCCGCGTGATCGTCAATCCCGGCGGCACCAACGAACGCTTTGCCAAGGCCAACATCAAGAGCGCCGAGATCAAGACCTGGAACGACAACGTCACCATCTTCGACGAAATCGCCAAGGGCAATGCCGACCTGATGATGACGGACTCGTCCGAGACCCGCTACCAGCAGAAGCAGCATGCCGGCGTGCTCTGCGCGGTGCATCCGGACAAGCCGTTCGACTTCGCCGAGAAGGCCTACTGGCTGCAGCGCGATGTCGCACTGAAGGCGTTTGTCGACCAGTGGCTGCATATCGCCAGCGAGGACGGCAGCTATCGGAAAATCTACGCCGCCTGGTTCGATTGAGCGGGCGGTAAAATGCGCTGGTTTTCGAGGGAAATTGACCGTCGATCAGCCGCAAATTAGACTGGCCGAACCATCTTTGAACCAAAGCCGCTAGTATACGACTTATAGTTTGAAAGTGATCTGGATCACGTTAGGTGAAGCTGCCGATGCGTAGCTTCGGGAACTGGGATTCCCCGTTCAGGAGGTCATGATGAAGAAGCTTCTGGCTATCGCCGTCCTGTTGCTGGCGAGCACCGCGGCGCAGGCCCAGTATTCATTCGAATATGGCGGCCGGACCATTCGCGTCGATCCCGATCGCGGCACCGTCTCGATACCCGGCGTCTATGACAATACCGGAAAGAAGGCCAAGCGTTCCGGCAAGGACGACGCCGACCGTTCCCGCAAGCAGACGCCGCAACAGGCCAAGACCGATCCGCAGGCCTCACCCGACACGGCTGCGGCTCCGGTCACGGCTCCCGCGCCGTCGGAACAGGCTGCGGCACCAGCGGCGGTCCCGGTTCCCGCGGCTCCCGCGCCGCCCGCCGAACTCTCGACCACGACCGCCGCCGTTACACCCGCAGATACCGCCGTGACGCCACCGCCGCCACCGGCCCCGCCGGTTCAGCAGGAAGCGGCTCCCGTCGCAAAACCCGCGCCGGCCCCCGCCGTTGCAGCGGCTCCACCGGCAGCAGCCCCCGCTCCGGCCCCCTCGGCGGTCGTCACCGCGAACTCGCCGCTTGGCCTGTGGCTGACGGAAGAGAAGGAAGGCAAGGTCCGGATCGAACAATGCGGCGCCAATCTCTGCGGCTATTCGGTCGACAAGAAATCGAACCAGAACGGTGAGCAGGTTCTGATCAACATGAAGCCCGGCAAGGACTCCAAATGGAGCGGCCGGATTCTCGATCCGAACACCGGCAGCACCTATGATTCCACGATCGCGTTGAAAGGCTCCGACAGCCTGCGCGTTCAAGGATGCGCCTTCGGCGGCGTGTTCTGCGGCGGACAGAACTGGACCCGCGTAAATTGAAAAAACGCGCAACGCAGGTTTCGAAGCCCCGCTGGATCAGCGGGGCTTTTTGTTTGTGGTCGAGTTGGTCCGGAATCGGATGGCGACGTCGTCAGATTCAGGCTGCAATCGCTGCCCCCTGATCGGCGTGACACCAGTCACAGCCGTATCCCCACCGTCGTGAGAGCCTGATCGTGTCCAAACCAAAAGGGGCACGTCATGAGACAATTCCGCAAATCTGCTATCGCCGCTTCCCTGCTTACGGCACTCGCCATCGTCACGCCGGCCACGGCGGCGACGTTCGACGGCGACTGGAACGTGCAGATCGCCTCGTCGAATGCCGCGTGCACCAACGGCGCGTCGGTCTCAATCGGGATCAACAACGGCCAGGTCGCTTCGACCAACGCGGCGGTGACGGCGGCCGGCCGCGTCGCCGAAGCCGGAGCCATTCAGGTCACGATGTCCAGCGGCATGAAACGCGCAGTCGGTTCGGGTCGCCTGACGGGGACTTCAGGATCCGGCACATGGCGCGCTGCGCTGTGCTCGGGCACTTGGACCGCGCAGCGGAATTAGCTAACCGACCTTGGCCGAATACTCCTCGTCCGTGACCTTTTCCATCCAGGTCACGGCGCTGCCGTCCTGCGCTTCCTGCATCGCGAGGTGAGTCATGCCGTTGGTCGGAGAGGCGCCGTGCCAGTGCTTTTCACCCGGCGGAATCCAGACCACGTCGCCGGGCCGGATTTCCTGGATCGGTCCGCCCTGGGTCTGGATTCGGCCGAGCCCCGCGACCACGTACAGCGTCTGACCAAGCGGATGCGTGTGCCAGGCGGTGCGGGCGCCGGGCTGGAACGAGACGGAGTTCGCGACCAGTCGTGCCGGAGCCGTGGTCGTGATGATCGGGTCCTGCAGCACGGTGCCGGTGAAGTATTCCGGCGGTGCGTTACGCGTCGGACGGGAGCCGGCGGGATGGAAATCCATGGGGTTACCTCACTTTTTTGATGTTATTTGTTGTCTTGTTGAAGTCACTTCTTGCTGGCGGCGTAGCGCGCCTTGGTCTCGGCGTTCATCGGATAGAGGCCGGGCAGCGCCGCGCCGTTATTCACTTCGTTGACGATCCAGGCTTCCATCCGCTCCTGCTCCGGCCCCTCGGCCAGTACGTGATCGAGCAACGCCTGCGGGATCAGCACCGCGCCGTCCTGGTCCGCGACCACGATGTCGTTCGGAAATACCGCGACCCCGCCGCAGCCGATCGGTTCGCCCCAACCGACGAAGGTCAGCCCGGCCACCGAGGGCGGCGCCGCAAACCCATCGCACCAGACCGGGAGGTTGGTGCCGAGCACGCCCTCGACGTCGCGGACCACGCCGTCGGTGATCAGCGCCGCCACCCCGCGCTTGACCATGCGGGCGCACAGGATATCGCCAAAAATCCCGGCATCGGTGATGCCCATGGCGTCGGTGACGCAGATGCAGCCTGCCGGCATCGCCTCAATCGCGGTGCGGGTCGAAATCGGCGACGACCAGGATTCGGGCGTGGCGAGATCTTCGCGTGACGGCACGAAGCGCAGCGTGAAGGCCGGTCCGACCAGCCGCGGTAATCCCGGACGCAGCGGCTTGGCGCCGCGCATCCAGACGTTTCGCAGGCCCTTCTTCAGCAGAACGGTGGTGATGGTGCCGGTGGACACACGCGACAGGGTTGCGACGGCTTCTGATGACAGGGACATCGGGAATGCAGGCTCCGGGAGGGGTGGATAAAAGCTGGCGCATCTTGCGGGGCGCGGGCATCGCGTCAAGGGCCTCCCGGGAAAAGCCGCGATCACAACATCTTATCGGCAGTATGCAGATTAATTTATTGAACTTGCAGGCTGATTTGGTGCGAAGCGAATTCCACTCGCCCCTGAAACGCGCTACAGATCGAGGCTAGCCCACTAGCCGCAAGGCAGACAGTACCGAGGCCATGGCCGCGCCGCTTTCCCCGCCCCGCCTTTTGCCGAGTGGCGACAGTGCCATCACGGTGGAATTCAGCCGCAACATCGACGATGTCGCCAATCGGCGGGTGCTGGCGCTCGACCGTGTGTTGGCCGCCGAGCCGGTCCCAGGCGTGACCGAGGCCGTGCCGACCTACCGGTCGCTGCTGGTCCACTACGATCCCGTGCAGATCGATTTCGACAAACTCGGTGAGCAGCTTTTGGCGCTGGCGCAGCGCCCGCTTCCGGAGACGACCAAGGCAAGGCGCTGGCGCATTCCCGTGGTCTATGGCGGCGAGCACGGCATCGACCTCGAGGACGTTGCCAAAACGCTCAACACCACGCCGGACGACATCGTGGCGCGGCACACCGCCGGCGACTACCGCGTCGCCATGATTGGCTTCACGCCCGGCTGGTCCTATCTCAGCGGGCTCGCTGATTTCCTGCATCTGCCGCGACGGCAGAACCCGCGTCTTCTCACACCATCAGGCACGATCTCGATCGGCGGCGTGCAAACCGGTGTGCAGTGCCTCGCCGGCCCGAGCGGTTGGCATCTGCTGGGACAGACGGCGGTCCGCACCTATCAGCTCCATCGCAATCCGACGTTTCTGCTGGAGCCCGGCGACGACATCACGTTCTCTGCGGTCGATGCCAAGACCTTCGCGGAACAGGATCGTGCCGCGGCGGCCGGCGAATTCGTCGCCGAGTTGATCGCGTCATGAGCAAGCTCGTCATTGCATCGATTGGTCCGGCAAGCTCGGTACAGGACGGCGGGCGTCCCGGCGCCCAGCGCTACGGCCTGGTGCCATCAGGCGCGATGGATCGCCTGGCGCTGGCCGCCGCCAATACGCTGGCCGGAAACGAGCTGTTTGCAGCCGCCGTCGAGATCGGTCCGTTCGGCGCTGTATTCACCGCACGCGGCGGCGCGGTTCGCGTCGCGCTGGCCGGCGCTTCGCGCAAAGCCGACATCGCCGGGCGTCCCGTTGCGTTTGAGTGTTCGGCGACCATTGCCGATGGCGAAACACTGACACTTGGCTTTGCCCGTGGCGGTTCGTTCAGCTACCTCGCGATCGAAGGCGGTATCCAGGGCGAGCCGATGTTCGGCAGTCTCGCCGTCAACGCGCGGGCCGGGCTCGGCAGCCCCTATCCACGGCCGTTGCAGGCGGGTGACGAATTGCAGACCCAGGCCGCCAGCGGCACGCCTGAACAGCGAATCGAGCTGCCGGCCACGCCGGACGACGCACCGATCCGCGTGGTTTGGGGCCCGCAGGACGACGAATTCGCCGACGAGACCAAAAACCAGTTCGTCGACAGCGAATGGAAGATATCGGCCACCAGCGATCGCATGGGGTACCGGCTCGAGGGTCCCGTGCTGAAGCATCTGCACGGCCACAACATCGTTTCCGACGGCACCGTGAACGGCAGCCTGCAGGTGCCCGGCAACGGCCAGCCGATCGTGCTGATGCCG
>JAIEPP010000169.1 GCA_019748335.1 Xanthobacteraceae bacterium | reverse complement strand
CGAAGCCGCCATTGCCGCCTTTGGCCAGCACGAATTTTTCGCCGAGCGTGGTGAAGTCGTGGATCAACGTTTCGCGATCCTCGTCGATGATCTGGGTGCCGACCGGCACTTTCAGCACGATCGATTTGCCGTTGGCGCCATGGCGGTCACTGCCCATGCCGTTGACGCCCTTCGGGGCCTTGAAGTGCTGCTGGTAGCGGTAGTCGATCAGGGTGTTGAGGCCGTCGACCACTTCGATGATGACGTCGCCGCCGCGGCCGCCATTGCCGCCGGACGGGCCGCCGAACTCGATGAATTTCTCGCGGCGGAACGCCACGCAGCCGTTACCGCCGTCGCCGGAGCGGATATAGACCTTGGCTTCATCGAGAAATTTCATGGGTCACCATAGCGTTTTCGAGCGAAAAGCGCAGCGTTTCGCGTCAAGAGAACGCGTCAAAATATCGATTTAGGACATGGGGTGCTGTGCTGAGGCTCTAAGTAAGCCAAGGGAGCCAAGGCGGCAACCCTCCAGGCCCGCAACTTTGACGAAAAGCCTTAATTTTCGGGCCTTTTGGAGGCTTAGGGGCTTTTCCGGAGCCTTCTGTCGCATACGACGTGTAAGTGCATCGGCAGTGCGCTCCCTCTCCCGCTTGCGGGGGAGGGCTGGGGTGGGGGTGCATCCGCATAGAGACTGTCTATGCTGAAGCACCCCCACCCGCCGCGCCTACGGCGCGTCGGCCTCCCCCGCAAGCGGGAGAGGCGAAGCAGGCGAGATTCGAACACCAATATGCGATTGCGCGCCTATCCCCTCGACGCCGAACGCCGCTTGACCAGAAACTTCTGCATCCCTTCCAGCACCAGCTCCTTGCGCTGGTTGAATACGGTCGAGCGCAGCGTCACCACGCCGGTGGTGCGGCCGGGCACCAATTCGATCACTTCGAGCGCGGGATAGATGGTGTCGCCGGCATAGACCGGCTTCAGGAACTTGCTCGACTGTTCGAGAAATCCGACCAGCGATTGCTCGACGATATAGGGAAACAGCCCGGCGCCCGGGGCGGTGTGGACCAGGGTCTGGAAGCCATGCGCGAGCAGGTCAGGCATGCCGCGAGCGCGGCAATATTCGACATCGTAATGGATCGGATGGGTGTCGCCGCTGGCGGTCTGGAACGCGGCGAACACCGCCGAGGTCTGGGTCCGGCTCGGGATCACGAAGCGCTCGCCGAGCACGAAATCTTCGAACCAGCGCTGGTCGCTCACCATGCGATGTTGTGCGGGATCGAAGTCGGTCATGTCGGTTTCCTCATCAAGCGTTTCTTGGTTGCGAGCCCTACCGGTATCGCAGGGTTGGGGTTGCGACAATTGGTACCATTTAACCTCTCGTCGTCGCCCATCCTACTTTGCATGGGGTTGTTTTCACGATTTTGGTTCGGTGCCCTGCGACTTACCCGCTCTGGACATGGCAGGCGTCTGCGTCTTTAAGCCTTCGCCATGAGCCTGTTCGCTAAACTATCGACCTACGACGAGCGTTCGGCGCGGCTTGCCGGCATCGGCCTGATGCTGCTGTCGATCTTCATGTTCTCGTTCGGCGATGCGCTGGGCAAATTCATGGTCGCGACCTATTCGGTCGGGCAGCTGCTGTGGCTGCGGGCCTGTGCCGCGCTATTGGTGCTGTTGCCGATGATCTGGAAGCAGCGCGCCGAATTCGGCCGCCTCGAACGGCCGTGGCTGCAACTGCTGCGCGTGACCCTTTCCACGCTCGAGGTGGCGGCGTTCTTTCTCGCGACCGTCTATCTGCCGCTCGCCGACACCATCACCTATTATCTGGCGTCGCCGATTTTCGTCACCGCGCTGTCGGGGATCGTGCTTGGCGAGCACGTCGGCTGGCGGCGCTGGACCGCGATCCTGATCGGCTTTTGCGGTGTGCTGATTGCGCTGCGGCCGTCAGCGCAGACCGTGAGCTGGCCGGCGATGATCGCGCTCGGCGGCAGTCTGTCGTTTGCATTCCTGATGCTGATCACGCGCTCGCTGCGGGCGACGCCGGATATCGTGCTGGCGTCGTCGCAGTTCGGCGGCACCTTCCTGCTCGGTGCGCTGATGGCGCCGTTCGGCTGGGTGACGCCGACGGCCGGCAGTCTTGGATTGTTCGCGGTGGCCGGCATTACCTCGGTGGTCGCGCTATTATGCGTCAACCGCTCGCTGAAGCTGGCGCCGGCCAGCGTCGTGGTGCCCTACCAATATTCGATGATCGTGTGGGCCATCATTCTCGGATTCATCGTGTTCGGCGACGTGCCGTCGATCTCGACCATCGTCGGCGCCGCCATCATCATCGGCGCCGGCTTTTACATCTTCCTGCGCGAGCAGAAGTTGGGGCGCGAAGACGCGATGGTCAGCCCGCCAGTGTAGCTACCGTCATTGCGAGGAGCGAAGCGACGAAGCAATCCATTCGTGCGGCAAGATGGATTGCTTCGCTGCGCTCGCAATGACGGCGGATTTACCGTTCCCGCCGCGTCGAACTGCCCCAGTTCTTCAGCGACGACCAGACGCTGCGCGACAGCCTGAAACAGTCGACCGGGGTCGAGGAACCCAGCGCCTCGAAGCGATGCAGTTCGACGCCGCTCCACTGGAAGCCGCATTTCTCCAAAATGTTGCGCGAGGCCGGGTTGGCGACGCGGGCGCCCGAAATCAGGTGTTCGGCCTCGAATTCCTCGAAGAAGAAATCGATCACGGCGCGCGCGGCTTCGGTGCCGAAACCGCGGCCCCAATGCTCTAGGCCGAGCCAGTAGCCGAGTTCGGGGGCGTCGGATTCGCGCCAGTCGATGCCGACCATGCCGATCGGCGAATGCGCGTGCTCGATCAGGAACACGGTCTCGCGGCGATCCGCGGCGATGGCGCGCACGAATTCGACGGCGTGGTCGTGCAGATAGGGATGCGGCAGGCGGCGGGTATTTTCCGCAATGCGGCGATCATTGGCGAGATACGCAATCGCTTTTACGTCCGCGAGGGTGGGCCGGCGCAGCGCCAGCCGCTCGGTCTCGAGGACGCAGCTACTTGCCTCACGCAAGGCCGGGGTCGGGATGTCCTGCAACATGTCGGGCTCCTCTAAAGGCAGCTCTTCGATCATTGCGCGTGTCCTGACGGCACACGCGCAACAAAAAAGGGAGGCCGGTTTCCCGCCTCCCCTGGAGCCCGATTTGACTCCGCCGGTTCAACAGGACCCGGCGGACTCGATTTTGTCCACCGTCTATTCGGCCGCTTCCGCCATCGGAACCACCGATACGAAAGTGCGACCATTGCCTTTTGCGCGAAACTCGACGTGACCTTCGACCTTGGCGAAAAGAGTATGGTCAGTGCCCATGCCGACATTAAGGCCGGGATGCCAGGTGGTGCCGCGCTGACGTGCGATGATGTTGCCCGGAATGACGCGCTCGCCGCCATAGGTCTTGATTCCGAGGCGCTTGCCCGCTGAATCTCGTCCGTTCCGCGATGAACCGCCTGCTTTTTTGTGAGCCATGGCCCGTCTCCGACTTCGCTTTGAATTTAGATCAATTCCTTGACGGAATCATTTCACTTTTTATCACGCTTCAATTTCTCGAAGCGTCACGATCACTTTTTCGCGGCGGCCTTCTTGGCCGGAGCCTTCTTCGCAACCGCCTTCTTGGCGACCGGCTTCTTGGCGGGCGCCTTCTTCGGTGCCTCGTCGTCGCCTTCAGCGGCGGGAGCGGCAACAGCCTTGACCCGCTTCGGCCGCGGGCCGATCGAAGGCTTGGCGTTGTCGGTCAGGATCTCGGTGATGCGAAGCACCGTGATCTCGTCGCGATAGCCGCGCTTGCGGCGCGAATTCTTGCGGCGGCGCTTCTTGAACGCGATCACCTTGGGGCCGCGCTTGTGGTCCAGCACTTCTGCTGCAACCGAAGCGCCGGCTACCATGGGAACGCCCAGCACCGGCGTATCACCGCCGACCAGCAGAACTTCGCCAAGCTGCACGATCGTTCCGACATCGCCGGCGATCTTGCCTACCTCGAGCACATCATCCGGAACGACGCGGTATTGCCGGCCGCCGGTTTTGATGACTGCGAACATCGTTTAATTCCTTCGTGTTCGATCCCGGCCTCGGACTTTGTCCCTACAGGGTCATGTCCGGGTCGGCTTTTTGGTCAGTCGTTATGGGTACGATTTTCGCGCGGGTCGGGGGCGAACCCCTCAAAATCGCGCAAAAACAAGCGGCGCGAGAAATCCCGCGCCGGATGCCGGGACTTATAGCCGCTGAAAGCCATGAGTCAAGGAAAACGGGCCTGAAAAGCCGTCAAAAATGAAGGGATTGGCGCGTTTTCGGCCGCCTTTCGGGGCGGCCGCCGCAGTGGCCGGCCAGACCGCCATGAAACCAAAGGGTTCCCCGGCCGTTGTCACCCCGAAATCCGGCAGGGCAGGGGTAACATGGCAGAAGACAGCGTCACAACCACGGGCATCGCCCGTCACGGTGCCACCCGGCTGCCGTCGGTGGAGGTCGACAGTTTCAACATCGAGCTGAAGGACGAGGACGGCTTTCTGGGCGATCGCGCCAGCAAGGGCGCGTTCCGGGAGATTCTGGACACGTTGCGCAAACCGCTGAAGAAAAACGGCGACGACCCCCTGGGCAAAAAATCCGCCGAGGAGATCGCCAAGAGCGAACTCGACCAGGCGCTGGTCGGCGACGACATCCATGCCTCGGCGCTGGTGCATGGTGCGATCGAGGAATTCGCGCAGGAACTGGCCCATGTGACCGGGAAATTCCTCAAGACCAAGGCGTGGGCCGATACCGAGCGCATCGTCGTCGGCGGGGGCTTTCGGCAGAGCCGGGTCGGCGAACTCGTGATCGCCCGCACCGACATCCTTCTCAAGGCCGAGGACTTCAAGGTCGACCTGATGCCGATCCGTTTTCATCCCGATGACGCCGGTCTGATCGGCACGCTGCACCTGGCGCCGTCATGGATTTTCGAGGCCCATGACAGCATTTTGGCGGTCGATATCGGCGGCACCAATATTCGCTGCGGCGTGGTCGAGACGCGCTGGAAGAAGGCGCCCGACTTGTCCAAGGCCACGGTGTGGAAGTCCGAACTGTGGCGGCATGCCGACGACGAGCCGACGCGCGAAGGCGCGGTGAAGCGGCTGGTCAAGATGCTCAAGGATCTGATCACCGCGGCCGAAGCCGAAGGCCTGAAGCTCGCGCCGTTCATCGGCATCGCGTGTCCCGGCGTCATCAACGAGGATGGCTCGATCGAAAAGGGCGCGCAGAACCTGCCGGGCAATTGGGAGAGCAGCAAATTCAATTTGCCGGCGAGCCTCGTGGAAGCGATCCCCGAGATCGGCGATCACGACACGGCCGTGCTGATGCACAATGATGGCGTCGCGCAGGGACTTTCCGAAGTTCCCTTCATGCAGGACGTCGAACGCTGGGGCGTGTTGACCATCGGCACCGGCCTCGGCAATGCGCGCTTCACCAACCGCCGCAAGGACAACGGCAAGGACGAGAAGAAGGCGAAAAAGAGCAAGGATTAACCTTGCACCCGGCGCGGTAAGGTTGACTGGTTAGGTTAAAACCGGGTTCGCGTTGCCGTTTCCGCACGCGTTGCTACCGTCATTTCGTCGCTCCCCTCTGGCTGGCGAAGCCGCACTTCCCAGCCAGAATTTTGATGAAGCGGCACGGGGCCGTCAGTGTTTTGTCGCGTCTGGCGGCCCCACCTTTTCATCCCGTATTTTTATTTTGACTCTTTTCGCGCGCCCGCGCTGACGTTGCGCGCGGCCAGCCGAGTAGATCACGCCCAGCCGATGCGCGTGAAGAACGCGGCAATCTCCGTCGCTGCACGATCGGGATCCTCCCGATGCGCAAAATGTCCGACATCTCTGAACATCGCGAGATCGAGATCCGAAAAGGTCTCGCCGAGCCGGTCGGTCCAGGCATAGGGAAACAGCGGGTCGTGTTCCGCCCAGCGCACGCAGGTCGGGAGTTCGATCGGCGTGAGCTGCGGCGCTTCGCCCTTCAGCATTCTGATCCGTCCCGCATGCGCCCCGCGATAATAGGCAAAGCCGCCGGTGAGGTTGCCGACTTTAAGAAAATTATCGACATAGGCTTCGAGCACGTCGTCGAAGGCGTGCTTGCGATGGCTCCAGTGTTTCAGCAGATAACCGAAATAGGCGCGGCAGCTTTCGCGCGATGCGCCGATCATCACGGGCGCGATGTCGAGCTGGTTGAACGACTGGTACCAGATGTTGTTGAGCCGCTCCGGCTCGGCCATCCGGGGCCCGATGCCGGGATAGACGAAATCGAAGAAGAACAGTCCGGCGATGCGATCAGGCGCGGCCCGCGCCATCGGCTGCATCAACCCGCCGCCGACGTCGTGGCCGACGACGCCCGCCTGCTTGAGGTCGAGCGCGTGCATCAGCGCCAGCATATCGGCGGCGTGCTGGTCGGGACCATGCGGCCCGGCGGGCTTGTCGCTGTCGCCGAAGCCGCGCAGGTCCGGGGCGTACAGCGTGAAGCGGCTGGCCAGCCGCGTCATGACCGGCTCCCAGCTCAGCCAGAATTCCGGCCAGCCATGCAGCAACAATAGCGGTCGCCCGGTCCCGATTTTGGCGACATGGAACGCGGCATTGTTGGCCTGAACCGTCAAATGCTCCATATCCGGCTCCTTTTTGGGGCCTGCGGGCCCTCGGAAATCTTGTATCCCGTGCCTTGTCTGTCCCGCCATCCTCGCCTAGAACTCGCCCCGACCGCGGGCGAGGAATCACCCGCTATGGCGCCTGGAGAGGTGGCAGAGTGGTCGAATGCACCGCACTCGAAATGCGGCATAGGTGCAAGCCTATCGGGGGTTCGAATCCC
>JAIEPP010000392.1 GCA_019748335.1 Xanthobacteraceae bacterium | reverse complement strand
GTGAGCGGCTCAACAAGTCGGAAAAGGTGTCGCTGCGCCAGAGCCCGAAGCAACTCGTTTCCAAGGTGGTGGAAGATTTCAACCTCGGCAAATGGCTGGCGCAGGAAGCCGCCCGTGACAAGCTGATCATGGCCGGCTATCGCGGCCATGCCCCCTACGTCACGTTCCTGTTCGCCCGCGCGGTGACGCCGATCGTGTTCTTTATCGGCACGGTGCTCTACGTGTTCGTGATCACGCACATGGAAAAATCGATGTCGGTCAAGCTCGGCATCTGCGTCGCGGCCGCCTATGCCGGGCTGCAGGCGCCGATGCTGTTCCTGAAAAATGCCATCAGCAAGCGGCAGCTCTCGATCAAGCGCGCCTTCCCCGACGCGCTCGACCTGCTGCTGATCTGTATCGAATCCGGCATGTCGGTCGAGGTCGCCTTCCGCAAGGTCGCCACCGAGATCGTGACCCAATCGGTGGCGCTGTCGGAGGAATTCGCGCTGACCACGGCCGAGCTGTCCTACCTGCAGGACCGCAAGGTGGCCTATGAAAACCTCGCCAAGCGCACCGGCCTCGAAGGCGTGAAGTCGGTCTGCCTGTCGCTGATGCAGTCGGAACGCTACGGTACGCCGCTCGGCCAGAGCTTGCGCGTGATGGCGCAGGAAAACCGCGACATGCGCATGAACGAGGCCGAGAAGAAGGCCGCGGCATTGCCGCCGAAACTGACCGTGCCGATGATCCTGTTCTTCCTGCCCTGCCTTTTCATCGTCATTCTCGGGCCGACCTACATCAAGATCCAGGCGATGCATTGAGCCGGCGCGAGCCGGGCGCTGCGCTTGATCTGTCATCGCCCGGCTCGACCGGGCGATCCAGTATTCCGAGACGTTTGCGATTTAACCGATTGGCCGCAGCGTACTGGATTCCCCGCATTCGCGGGGAATGACGGCTTCACGGCTGATGATGGCCGGCACGAAAATGACGGCGTTCAGTCTTGCTTGTCGAGCGCGACCACGGGAGGCTTGCGTCCGCCGCCGCGCGGGTCCTTCTGGCTCAGCATCTCGCGGAGGTAAGCGACGTTGGCTGTCGCCTCGTCGGCCGGCAGATCGCCCTTGGCGATGGTCTCGGCTTCGGCGAAGCGGCCCTGCAGGCCGACCACCAGAGCGAGGTTCTGGCGCACCCGGCCGTCGGCGCGTGGATTGCCATAGGCGCGCCGCAGCGTTTGCTCGGCCAGCGGCAATTCCCGCGTCAGCATGTAGGAGAGACCGAGATTGGACAGCACCGACGGCTCTTCCGGCACGATCTTGAGCGCGGTCGCGTAATAGCGGCGGGCGTCCTCGTGCTTGCCGAGCTTGTCGAGCGCGGTGCCCTGCACCGAGAGAATGCGCCAGTCCGGATTGGCGGGGGAATGGGCGCGGCTCAGCACATCGAAGGCGGCCTGCGAATTGCCGTTGTCGGCGAGCGCGCGGCCGTAGCCGGCGAGCAGCGCCTTGTTGCCGGGATTGGCGATGGTGGCCTGTTCGAGCACGGCGGCGGCCTGTGCGCGTTGCCCGGTGGCGCGAAGCGCCTGGCCATAGGCCAGCGCCGCATCGGCGTCCTTCGGGTTGGCGCGGTAGCGCTCGCCGTAAACATCGACCGCTTGCCGCGGATCGTCGGAAACGGCCGCGGTCTTCGAGGGGGAAGTCAGCGCCCCCGTGACATCGGACATGGTCTGGCAGCCGCCGAGACCTGCGGCTAAAACCACGGTCATGGCTGCGGACGACAGGAGCCGCGCAAGAGACCTGGTAAGTCTGGACTGACGACGCATGGCACTTCAACTCACGGGGATATCGGACGAATGGAGCCGAACGCGCCATCAATAGACTGTTAACCCTAACGGCTGGTTAATTGGCCGTGCTATGCCAGCCGCATCGCCCCCGCCCGCCCCCATTGACGAGACCCGCATGCACTCCCTGTTCGTGACGACGCCCACGGCCTCCGCCATTCCGATTACCTTCGCCACCAAGACGACATGGGCTGCGATCAGCAAAGATCTGGCCGAGCCGACGCAGCGGTTCGCGCTGGTCAACGACTTCACCGCCAAGCCCGGCAAATGCCTGATCCTGCCCTCGCCCGACGGACAGATCGCACAGGTGATTTTCGGCATCGAGGACGAGACCAGCAAATCGCGCGATCCGTTCCGGCCGGGCTCCCTGCCCGGCCTGCTGCCTCCGGGCGTCTACCGGTTTGCCAACGCGCCGCATGATGTGCGCCTCGCAACGCTCGCCTTTGCGCTGGGCAGTTACCGCTTCGGCCGCTATCGCAAGGCCGAGGCCCCCGGTGTCCGGCTGGTGCCGCCCGAGGGCGTCGACGTCGCCGACATCGCGCGGATGGCGGAAGCCGCTTGTCTGGCGCGCGACCTCATCAACACGCCGTCGAACGACATGGGCCCGGAAGAACTGGCGGCCGCCGCGGAGGGCTTGGCAAAACGTTACGGCGCGAGTTTCAAGAGCATCGTTGGCGACGACCTCGTCGCGCAGAATTTTCCGCTGATCCATGCGGTCGGCATGGCCTCGACCCGCGCGCCGCGCCTGATCGATTTCAGCTGGGGCGATGCTTCCCACCCCAAGGTGACTTTGGTCGGCAAGGGCGTCTGCTTCGACACCGGCGGGCTCGACCTCAAGCCGTCGAGCGGCATGCTGATCATGAAGAAGGACATGGGCGGTGCGGCCAACGTGCTGGCGCTGGCGCAGATGGTGATGGACGCGAAACTGAAAGTCCGGCTGCGGGTGCTGATCCCCGCGGTCGAGAACGCGGTCGCCGGCAACGCCTTCCGTCCGCTCGACATCTTCAAGTCGCGAAAAGGTCCGACGGTCGAGATCGGCAACACCGATGCCGAGGGACGGCTGGTGCTGGCGGACGCGCTGGCACTCGCCGACGAAGAGAAGCCGGACCTGCTGGTCGATCTGGGGACGCTGACCGGCGCAGCGCGGGTGGCGCTGGGGCCGGACTTGCCGCCGTTCTACACCAATGACGAGACGCTGGCCGGCGACGTCGCTAGTCACGCGAAAAGCGAGAACGATCCGTTGTGGCGATTGCCGCTGTGGCCGGCTTACGATTCCTGGCTGGACTCGAAAGTCGCCGACATCAACAACGCGCCGTCAGGCGGCTTCGCCGGTTCGATCACCTGCGCGCTGTTCCTGCAACGCTTCGTCACCGATGCGAAAAGCTGGCTGCATGTCGACATCTACGGCTGGACTCCGTCCGCAAAGCCCGCGCGCCCCGAGGGCGGCGAATGCCAGGCCGCGCGCGCGATCTACAAACTGTTGAGCCAACGCTATGGATGATCCGCGCCTGACGCCGGCCCGGCCCGAGGTCGCCGCGAAATATCTCGAAGGCAAGGTCAAGGCCGCGCGCTTCGTCGCAGGCGAGGTGTTTTGCGTCTCTCAGTCCATCGCGCCGCTGCGCGAGGCCCCCGCCTCCGATGCCATGCTGCTGACCCAGGCGCTGAAGGGCGAGCGCGTCACGGTCTATGACCGCGACGGCGAGGGCTTTGCCTGGGGCCAGTTGAATGACGACGGCTATGTCGGCTGGATCCCGGATGCCGCATTGGCGAAGCCCGGAGCTGAGCCGACCCACAAGGTCACGGCGCTGCGGACGTTTGCGTTTCCGGGACCGTCGATCAAATTGCCGCCGGTCGAGACACTTCCGATGGGAGCGCGGGTAACCGTGACGCGCGAAGACGGCGCCTTCGCCGTCACCCGCGACGGCTGGTATCTGCCGCGCCGACATCTTGGCGGCCTCGACACCGTCGAAGACGATTTCGTTGCGGTCGCCGAACGCTTTGTCGGCACGCCCTATCTCTGGGGCGGCAAGAGCAGCCTCGGCATCGATTGCTCCGGCCTGGTTCAGATATCGCTGAACGCCGCCGGCACCGGCTGCCCGCGCGACAGCGACATGCAGCAGGATGGTCTTGGCCGCGCCCTCGACGCAACCGAGATGAAAAGGCTGCATCGCGGCGATCTGATCTTCTGGAAAGGTCACGTCGCCATCGTCCGCGATGCCGACACCATCGTGCACGCCAACGCGCACCACATGGCGACCGCGGTCGAGAATACCCGCGAGGCCATCGCGCGGATCAAGGCCGCGGGCAGTGAAGTGACCGCGATCAAGCGGCTCGGCTAGGCGCCGGAAACAAAATCGCGAAAACAACCCCATGCACAGTAGGATGCCTCGCCAAAAATGGTATCAAATTACCATTTTCGCGAGATATGGCGCTCACGCTCCCGGCGCGGCTTCGAGCCGGAACGCGGCGGCGAACAGCGCGCGGGTGTAGTCGCTCTTCGGATCCTTGAACAGCTCGGCGGCCGGGCCTTCCTCGACCACCTTGCCCTCGCGCATCACGATCAGGTGGCTCGCGAGCGAGGCCACCACGCGCAGGTCATGCGAGATGAACAGGTAGGTCAGGTCGCGCTTGCGCTGCAGCTCGCGCAACAGGTCGACCATCTGCGCCTGGAACAGCATGTCGAGCGCGCTGGTCGGCTCGTCGAGCACGACGAAATTCGGCTCCAGCACCACCGCGCGTGCGATCGAAATGCGCTGGCGCTGGCCGCCGGAAAATTCATGCGGATAACGGAATCGCGTGGTCGGATCGAGCCCCACATCCGTCAGCGCTTTGACCACCCGCTCCTCGCGCTCGCCCCGCGACAACGAAGGCTGATGCACACTCAACCCTTCGGCGACGATATCACCGACCGACATGCGCGGGCTCAGCGCACCGAACGGATCCTGGAACACGATCTGCATATCGCGGCGGAACGGCAGCATCGCCTTGAAACGCAGGCCCTGAATGTTCTGGCCGAGAAACACGATCGGCCCGTCGGAAGAAATCAGCCGCAGCAGCGCCAGCCCCAGCGTGGTTTTGCCGGAGCCGGATTCGCCGACGACGCCGAGCGTCTCACCCTTGCGTACCGCAAGGCTGACGCCATCCACCGCCTTGATATGGCCGACGGTGGAGCGCAGCAGCCCGCGCTTGATTGGAAACCAGACTTTAAGATTGTCCGCCGATATCACCACCGGCGATTCCGGCCGCGGCGGCGCCGGATCGGGCTTCGGCTCCGCCGCCAGCAGCGCCTTGGTATAGGCGTGTTTCGGCGCGGTGAAGACCTGCTCGACCGGGCCGGCCTCGACGATCTTGCCCGAGTTCATGACGCAGACAACGTCGGCGATGCGCCGGACGATACCGAGATCATGGGTGATGAACAAAAGACTCATGCCGAGCCGGGCGCGAATTTCGGCGAGCAGCGCCAGGATCTGAGCCTGCACCGTGACGTCGAGCGCAGTGGTCGGCTCGTCCGCGATCAAGAGGTCAGGCTCGTTGGCGAGCGCCATCGCGATCATGACGCGCTGGCGCTGGCCGCCCGACAATTGATGCGGATAGCTTTTCAGCCGGGTTTCGGGGTCGGGAATGCCGACCTGCGTCAGCAATTCCAGCGTTCGCGCCCGCGCCATCGCGCCGCTGATGCCGTTGTGCAGCTGGAGTATCTCGCCGATCTGCGCCTCGATGGTGTGCAGCGGATTGAGCGAGGTCATCGGCTCCTGAAAGATGATCGAGATGTCGTTGCCGCGGATTTCGCGCATCTCGTTCTCGGACGCCGTAAGCAGATCGCGGCCCCGGAAGCGGATGCTGCCGGAGGGGTGCGAGGCGCTCGGATAGGGCAATAGCTTGAGGATCGACAGCGCGCTGACGGATTTACCGGAACCGGATTCGCCGACCAGCGCCACGCATTCGCCGCGCCTGATCGAAAACGAGACATGATCGACCGCAAGCGAGCTGCCGAACGCCACCGAGAGGTCGCGCACGTCGAGCAAGGGCTGGTTGATGGCGTCCATGCGCTTATCCCTTACCGGAACGTCTTGCGCGGATCGAAGGCGTCGCGCGCCGCTTCGCCGATGAAGATCAAGAGCGACAGCATGATCGCCACCGAGAAGAAGCCGGCTAAGCCGAGCCACGGCGCCTGCACGTTCGACTTTGCCTGCGACAGCAATTCACCCAGCGACGGCGAGCCCGGCGGCAGGCCGAAGCCGAGGAAATCCAGCGCCGTCAACGTCATCACCGAGGACGACACGATGAAGGGCAGGAACGTCATGGTCGCCACCATCGCGTTCGGCAGCAGATGGCGGAACATGATGGTGGCATTGGAAACGCCGAGCGCCCGCGCCGCCTGGATATATTCGAAGTTTCGCCCCCGCAGGAATTCGGCGCGCACCAGCCCGACCAGCGACACCCAGGAGAACAGCAGCAAAATGCCGAGCAGGATGAAGAAGCCCGGCGGCAGCACCGCCGATATGATCAAGAGCAGATAGAGCGAGGGGATCGCATTCCAGATTTCGATGAAGCGCTGGAAACCGAGATCGATCCAGCCGCCGAAATAGCCCTGCACCCCGCCGGCGGCGATGCCGATGATCGAGGAGACGATCGTCAGCGTCAGACCGAACAGCACCGAGATACGGAAGCCGTAGATCAGCCTTGCGACCACGTCGCGGCCCTGATCGTCGGTGCCAAGCCAGTTGTATTCGAGGTCGCGGCAGCCGGTGAGATGCTTCTTCTGCACCACCTCGCTGCATTGCTGCTCCGTCAGCATCCAGGTCGGCTTCGACGGCGCCGGCGTCGGCAGGTCGAGATTATGGGTATCGTAGGAATAGCGGATCAGCGGCCAGAAGATGCTGCCGCCCTTGTCGGCGATCTGCTTCTGCAGGTAGGGATCGCGATAGTCGGCGGCGGTCTCGAAATCACCGCCGAACGTGGTCTCGGAATAGCTGACAAAGGCCGGCCAGTAGAGATGGCCGTCATACTTGATCATGAACGGAC
>JAIEPP010000509.1 GCA_019748335.1 Xanthobacteraceae bacterium | reverse complement strand
CTTGCGCCGCGCGTCGCTTTTCCTGAGTGAGCTGCTGATGGGCGTGATTGCGCTGTTCATGTTCTTTTGGGGGCTGAAGCTGGTTCAAACCACCTGGGGCAATTCGGTCGACGAATTTCCGTGGATGTCGGTCGGCGTCACCTACCTTCCGATCGTGGTCAGCGGCGCCATGATGTTTCTGTTCGTCGTCGAACGCCTCACCATCGGCCCGCCGCCGCTGGACGGCAGCGACGCCCACGTACCGGTCGAGTGATTCAGATGGACATCGCCGTTCTGCTTCTCAGCATGTGTTTCTTCTTCGCGATCGGCATGCCGATCGCCTATGCGCTGGCGCTTTCGTCGCTGGTCGGCGCGCTCTGGATCGACCTGCCCGTCGGTGCGGTCATGCAGCAGTTCGCCAGCGGGGTCGGCAAGGTCTCGATGCTGACGATTCCGTTCTTCGTATTGGCAGGCGCGATCATGGCCGAGGGCGGCATGGCCCGGCGACTGGTGGATTTCGCCGCGGTGCTGGTCGGGTTCACCCGCATGCGGGGCGGGCTTTCGCAGGTCAACATTCTGGCGACGACGATCATGAGCGGCATTTCGGGGTCGTCGGTCGCCGATACGTCCGCGATCGGCTCGGTCATGATCCCGCAGATGGCGGCGAAAGGCTATCCGCGGGTGTTCGCAACCAACGTCACCATCAGCGCCTCGCTGCAGGCCATCATCATCCCGCCGAGCCATAACTCCGTGATCTACTCGCTGGCGACCGGCGGCGTGGTGTCGATTACCAGCCTGTTTCTCGCCGGCCTGATTCCCGGCCTGCTGCTCGGCTTCTCGCTGATGCTGCTGTGTCTGTTCTATGCCTACCGCGACAAGCACCCCAAGGGCGAGCCGGTGCCGATCCGCCAGGCGATCGGCATGCTCGGCGAAGCCGTCTGGGGCATCGTCACGCTGGTGATCGTGCTGGGCGGCATCCTCACCGGCGTCTTTACGCCGATCGAGGCCGGCGCGGTCGCCTGCGTCTGGGCGTTCTTCGTCACCATGTTCGTCTACCGCGACTACAAATGGTCCGACCTGCCGCTCTTGGTCTACCGGACCCTGCAAACCGTCGCGATGGTGCTCACGCTGGTCGCAACCGCGTCCTGCTTCGGCTACGTCGCCGCGCTGATGCAGATGCCGGCGAAGATGACGGAGTTCTTCGTCGCGATATCGAGCAACAAGTACATGCTGCTGATGTGGCTGAACATCATGCTGCTGGTGCTCGGCACCGCGCTGGACCTGGCGCCGCTGCTGCTGATCTGCACGCCGATCCTGTTGCCTGTGGTCAAGAGCTTTGGGATCGATCCCGTCCATTTCGGCATCGTGATGCTACTCAATCTCGGCATCGGACTGCTGACGCCGCCGGTGGGGACGACGCTGTTCGTGGGCTGCGCCATCGGCAAGGTGTCGGTCGACGAAGTGATGCGCGGCATCTGGCCGTTCTATTACGTGATGTTCACGGTGCTGATGATCGTGACCTACGTCCCATGGCTGTCGCTGGCGCTGCCGAGGGCGTTCGGCTTCTAGGCCCGCCAAGCCGGTCCTGCTCTGGACGACCGTCTTTGTGAGGCGCAAAATAGCGAAGAAATCCACCTCGTTCCGGCACTTCACCGGATTGCTTCGTAAAGGCCCCACTGTGAAAATCGTCGACCTCAGCCGAGAGCTATATCATCGCACCCCGAGCTATCCGGGTCATCCCCCGGTCATGCATGGCGTCTGGAAGACCCACGAGGAATCTTTTGCCGAGTCCGGCAACGTGCACGGACTGGCATCGATGTTCATTTCGATGGTCGATCACGCCGGCACCCATATCGACGCGCCCCTTCATTTCGGCAAAAGCGGGATACCGATCGACCAGTATCCGCTGGAAAAATGCATCGTGCCCGGCATCTGCCTCGACCTGCGCCACATCGCGCCGCGCGCCGAGATCACGCCCGCCGATCTCGAGACCGCGGTAACGAAGGCCGGCGTCCCCGTCCCGAAGGGCGGCACCGTGCTGCTTTGCACCGGTCACCACGCGCGCACGTTTCCGCGCAAGGAATATTCCAACGACAATTCCGGCGTCAACGTCGCCGCCACCGAATGGCTGGCAAGGCAAGGCGTCGTGCATTTCGGCATCGATTCGATGCGGCCCGGACCTGAAGGCGACGTCAATGCGCTGGTTCACAAGGCCTGCCTCGACCTCGACATCACCCATATCGAGAGCCTGTGCAATCTGGAAGCGCTGCTGGGCGACGGCCGCTTCACCTTCATCGGCCTGCCGATGAAGTGGCGCGGCGGCACCGCCTCACCGATCCGCGCCGTCGCGGTGTTCGATATGTGAAGGCACGACGGCGCCGATCCGGACACGGCAGCGCCGATCCGGTATCGGCCCGTCAATAAGCGGTTACGGTCCGGATTTCGTTGCTCGGCAGCGCAATTCGCGTCGGCGGCGCGAGGTCCGGCACCAGGTCGGTGCTGGCAAATTCGGCCTCGACGGCCTGCGCGATCCATCTGGACGCATCCGGATGGCTGACGGCAAACGCGATCAGTGCGACCGCGGCAAGAATGGGCAGAGCAATCAGCTTCATGCTCCAGTTGCGATAGACGCTTTCGCTGTCTCGGGGCTGGTTGTCGAACGAGCCGTGCATGGACGCCTCCATCATACGCATCTAATCCCCGACGATGGCGTTACCCCGCCATGCGCGTCGCCCATGTGAATTGCTTCACACGTTTTCGCAGTTCACTGCCTTGTGAGATGCGCCCGCAGGCAGGCCTTGCAGCGCTATTCGCCTTCGTGCGCCCCGGCATCGACCAGCGTCTGTAATAGCTCGGCCTTCAGCACCACGATGGCACCGTGTTCGAGCCGGACCCAGTCGCGCGCCGCCCAGGCCCGCAGCTGCTTGTTGATGCTCTCCCGCGTCATGCCGACCATCTCGCTGATCTCCTGCTGGGTGATCGCGACGGTTCGGCCCTGCGGCTCGAGCTTCTGCTTCTCGGTCAGGCGCAGCAACGCGCTGGCCAGCCGCCCCGGCAGATTCTGCAGGATGACCTGCTCGACCTGGTCGCTGGTCCTGCGCAGCCGCGTGCACAACAGCTCGATGAACTTCATCGCGAGCGTCGGCTGGCTCCGCACAAAGGGGATGAACTCGCGCTTGTCGATCGTGAAGAGCTCGCAATTGGTGTTCGCTGTGGCATCAGTCGACCGTGCTCCGCCATCGAGCAATGCTATTTCGCCGAAAATTTCGCCGGGGCCAATGATGTTCAGGATGGCGTTGCGGCCATCGGGCGATGAAATGCTGATCTTCACCGAGCCCGATATCACCGCATACAGGCTGATCCCCTGGTCGCCCTTTGAGAACAGCGTGGCTCCCCGCTTCAGCGTGGAATGCTTGGCGTAGCGGCAGAGCTGGTCGAACGCTTCAGGCTCAAGATCGGCAAAATACGGGTGCTTGCGCAAGACCGATAGTTTGCTGCTTGAAAAACCCTGGGCTTCACCCGTCCTTTGTTGAGGCACGCCAGTCAAACTCCAAGGCAAGACCGCAGGGGAAACTGCAGGGGATGCAGCCCTTCCGTAGTCAACACCGGCCCGTTTTTCAATCGGAAAGCACGCGAGTGCGTCGATTTGGCGGCCGGAGCATGAAAATGATGCCCGCGGTTAACGCTCCGATAACTGTGGAACCGGCGGTCAGGTCATGCAGCCAATCCAGCCGGGCGACGGCGGGCGCAGACATCCCATGACGCGGAATACAGTCGAGGCAGCAAACAACAGCCACGCATCTGCTGGGACGCAAACAGCCTTGCCATGTGAACCTTTCCGAGCGCGCCCCGCACTATCGGCTCGAAGCCAGCCACACACCACGCCGCGCCCAGGCCGACTGGCCGGCGCGCTATGACCAACCCTGAGGAAAAAATAGCCATGACCAGAATTGCCTTGCTGAGCGTAGCAGCCCTCCTGTCGGCGGCGGCCGCAGCGCCAGCCGCAGCCCAGGAAGTGATCTATAACCCCGGCTACTGTGCGCAGTACTATCCGAACGCCAACTGCCAGAACAAGGGAGAGAACAATCCCTACAATGGCGACTACCAGCTGCGTCGGGAGATTCGCGGAGCCTATGCCTGGGGCGCCAGCCCCTGCGCCCTCGGCGCCGAGTACTATGTCGGCCGCGGTGGCCGCCGTTATGCCTGCAATTGATCGCGACTATTTAAAACAATATCTGCCGCCGGCTTGTCGACGCCATCAGCGTCGCCGCCGGCGGTCTATTCGTTGGCGATACCCATTTCCTTGATCACCCGGGCATATTTGGCGAGCTGATCGCGGGTCATGACCCGTAATTCTTCCGGCGAACTGCCGCGCACCGCGAAACCCAATTCTTCCAGTCTGCGGCGAACGTCGGGATCGCCGACCGCCTTGACGGCTTCGGCATTCAACCGAGCGACGATCCCCTTTGGCGTGCCGGCGGGAGCGAGAATTGCAAACCACGAATTGAACAGGAAACCGGGCAGACCGGATTCCGAGACGGTCGGCACATCGGGGAATTGCGGCAATCTCTTCTCGGTGGTCACCCCGATCAGTTTGAGCTGACCGCCGCGCACCAGCGCTGCGACCGTGCCGAGACCCTGGAAAGCGACTGGAATCTGGCCGGCGGCGACGTCGGTTGCGGCTTGCGTTGCGCCCTTGTAGGGCACGTGGGTCAGCGAAATGCCGGCGGCGGAAGCAAACATCGCCATTGCCAGATGCTGCGGGCTGCCCGGACCGCCTGAGCCATAATCGATCTTGCCGGGCGCGGCCTTCGCAGCCGCGATCAGATCCGCGGCCGTCTTGAAGCCGGCCTTTTCGTTGGCGACCAGCCCCCACTCCACCGTCGCGACCAGCGACACCGGTTCGAAATCCTTCAGAATGTCCCAGCGCATCTTGGATTGCAGGTTGGGCACCATGGTCATGATGCTGTCGTTGAACCCACCGATCGTGTAACCGTCCGGCTCGGCGCGCGCGACGGCCTCGGCGCCGATCAGACCCGACGCGCCCGGCTGGTTCAGGATCACAAATTGCTGGCCCATGTTGTCGGCCATCTTCTGGGTCACGATCCGCGCCGCGACGTCGACCGCGCTGGCGGCCGCCAGCGGCACGATCATCTTGATGGGCCGGTCAGGATAAGCGCTCTGCGCCAGGGCATGAGAAGCCGGAAGCAGCGCGAGCGCCGGGATCAGCAAATGGAACAGGCGCATATCTGGTCTCTCCCGGGGGACGTTCGCGGATATCGGCAACGATCTTTACCGGATTGCCCTCCCGCATCCAACTTGGCAATGTGGCGGGGTGCCAAACCAAGAGAATGAGCCGGGGCAACAAGCTTCCGGCCGGGGAAATGCGACCAAAATTCGAGGGAGGCTATCCATGACCACCCGCCGGAATTTCCTGAAGGGTGCTGCCGCAAGCGGGATCGCCTTTTGCAGCTGCGGCATGCTGGACGCCGCCCATGCCCAGCCAAAGGCCCCTCGCCTGCCGGTCAAGATCAGCGGCAAGCGTGTTCTGACCGTGGATGTGCATGCACACTGCTATTTCCGGGAAGCCATCGACCTGATGGGCGACGGGGCCGACAAGGTGCTGCCGCCGGTCAAGGGCGTGCCCGAGCACTTCATCGTCATCGAGCAGCGGCTGAAGGAAATGGACGCGATGGCGATCGACATGGAGGTGCTGTCGATCAATCCGTTCTGGTACGGCAAGGACCGCGAGACGGCCGCGCAGATCGTCAAGCTGCAGAACGAGAAGCTGGCGGAGCTCTGTGCCGCCCGGCCGGAGCGGTTTGCCGCCTTCGCCTCGCTGACGCTGCAACATCCTGATCTTGCAGTGCAGCAACTGGAGACGGCGGTCAGGAAGCAGGGCCTCCGGGGGGCCGCGGTCGGTGCCAGCGTGTTGGGGGAGGATTTCTCCGACCCGAAATTCCATCCGGTCTGGGCCAAGGCGGAAGAACTCGGCGCCGTCCTGTTCATCCATCCGCAGAGCACGCCCGAGTTGGCAAAGCGCTTCAAGGGCAATGGCTGGCTGTCGAACACCATCGGCAATCCGCTCGATACCACGATCGCCCTGCAACACCTGATTTTCGAGGGAACGCTGGATCGCTTTCCCGGACTCAAGGTCATTGCCGCCCACGGCGGCGGCTATCTCGGCTCCTACGCCGCGCGCGGCGACCATGCCTGCTTCGTCTCGCCGCAAAACTGCAATGCGAGCATCACGCTGAAGAAGAAGCCGTCGGAATATCTCAACCAGCTCTATTTCGACGCCATGGTGTTCACGCCTGAAGGCCTGCGGCATCTGGTGGCGCAAGTCGGCGCAAGCCAGGTGATGCTCGGCACCGATCACCCGATCCCCTGGGAACAACACCCGGTCGACCATGTCTTTGCGACCACGACGCTGTCTGACAAGCAGAAGATCGCGATCCTCGGCGGCAATGCGGCGAAGTTATTCGGGATGAAGGAGGCGTGAGCCTCTCACAACAGCTCCCCATCCGCCCCGAAAAACGGGTGCGGGCCGTCAAACGTCCCGATCGGAACCTGATGGGTGACCACGCTGCCAAATCCCTCCCCCGGAAACCAGGTGTGGAGATGGAAGGCCGGCGGCTCCACCTTGAAGGAGGGCACGCGCAGTCTGACGAGGTCGAGGTCGACGGCATGGTTTGGCGCCGGGCAGATCGTCGTCGGCACGCCCGCAAACATCGTCAGCGTGGCGCGGTGGACATGGCCGGCCGCGATCAGTTGCACGCGCGGATGACGTCGGACGCTGGGCGCGAACTCAGCGGCAGTGAGCAGGTTCTGGCGGT
>JAIEPP010000207.1 GCA_019748335.1 Xanthobacteraceae bacterium | reverse complement strand
CGAACGTCGCGCCCGCCTTGGTGATCGCTGCCTTCAGCCCCTTCAGAACGCCCGCATCGGTGCCGTCGGTCACGAGGATGCCGAGCTTGCGGCCTTCGAAGCGTTGCGGACCGTTTTCGACAATACTGAGCGTGGGCGCCGCCTCGAGATCCTGCCGCGTCGGCATGGCCGCGTCGGCCGGCTTCGGCATGGTCTTGAGGCCGAGCGCCGTGCCAACGTTGCCAGCAAGCGTGTCATCGATGTTGAGCAGGTGAGACACCATGCGCTCGCGGATCACGGGAGTTTTCACCTTGCTGAGTTCGAACGTCAGCGCTGCAGCAATGTGATCCTGCTCGCCCGGCGTCTGGCTGATCAGGAACTGTCGCGCCTGGCTGTAATGGTCGGCAAAACTTTCAGCGCGAAGCCGGCGTTTCGCGCCCTGCTCCACATCGGCAAACGGCACAAAACCCCGATTGGGAGACTCGCGCGGTCCCTCGCCGAAGGAGTTCGGCTGGTAGTTGACGTGACCCACGGGATTCCGCATCGCCATATGGCCGTCCTGCTGGAAGTGATGGAACGGGCATTTGGGCGCATTGATTGGAATATGCGTGAAGTTCGGACTGCCGAGCCGCTTCAACTGCGTGTCGAGATAGGAAAAGTTGCGCCCCTGCAGCAGCGGGTCGTTGGAAAAATCGATACCCGGCGGTACGTTCTGGGTCATGAACGCCACCTGCTCGGTTTCGGCGAAGAAATTGTCCGGCATCCGGTCGAGCACCAGACGGCCCACCGGGATCGGCGCCAGGATTTCTTCGGGAATCAGCTTGGTCGGATCGAGAACATCGAACTCGAAGCTGTCGACGAAGGCCTGGTCGAAAATCTGGAATTGCAGTTCCCATTCCGGAAAATTCCCGCTTTGAATCGCGGTCCAGAGATCGCGACGGTGAAAATCGGGATCGGCGCCGTTGATCTTGACCGCCTCATTCCACAGCACCGACTGCATGCCCAGCTTCGGCTTCCAGTGGAATTTGACGAACGTCGACTCGTTCTTGGCATTGACCAGACGAAAGGTGTGGACGCCAAATCCCTCCATGAAGCGCAGCGAACGTGGAAGCGCGCGGTCGGACATCACCCACATGATCATGTGCATGCTTTCCGGCGTCAGGCTGATGAAATCCCAGAAATTGTCGTGCGCCGACTGCGCCTGCGGAAAGCCGGAGTCCGGCTCCTCCTTCACCGAGTGAACGAGATCGGGAAACTTGATCGCATCCTGGATGAAGAACACCGGCATGTTGTTGCCGACGATGTCCCAATTGCCTTCCTGGGTGTAGAGCTTGACGGCAAAGCCGCGCACGTCCCGCGCCAGATCCGGCGAACCCTTGCTGCCCGCGACGGTCGAAAACCGCACGAAAGCCGGCGTGCGCTCGCCCGCGCGCTGAAACAGATCGGCCCGGGTATATTTCGACAGCGGCTTGTAATTTTCAAAGAAGCCGTGCGCGCCGTAACCCCGCGCGTGAACGACGCGCTCCGGGATTCGCTCATGGTCAAAATGAAAGATTTTTTCGCGAAAGTGGAAGTCCTCAAGCAGTGTGGGGCCACGAGGGCCGATCTTCAGCGAGTTCTGGTCATCGGAAACCGGCCCTCCCTGCGCCGTCGTCATGAACGGGACGTCGCCGGTGGCGACCTGATGCAGCTCGCCACCCTCGCCCCGGCGCAGCTTCTGGTCGTGAATGGTTGACGCGCCGGCCGCAGCCGATTTCTTTCCGCCGCGGGACTTGACTGATTTGGCCATGGAATTTCCTGGTTGAAGAGCGATGGCGCCGGAAGGCGCCGCAAAAACGATCGTATTGCGAGAAAAAATCCCCCGCACCGGCGGGGGATTTTCTCACTTTGGCTGCTAGCGCAGCAACAGGATCAGGATGATCAGCGGGATCGGGATCCCGACGAGCCAGAGAAGAATGGGCATGGACTTTCCTTTCGGGGTTAAAATTATCGGCGGGACGTACGCCAGGTACCGTCGCGAAGACCACCGCCTTCGGTCGCCGCAAGACTGGCGCAGAACGCACCGATCAGAAGAGAGGCGACAAGCCAGAACGCCAGTTGGGCGGTGGCCTTGCGCGCGGCATCCGTATCGCTCTTGACCTGCGTGACGACGTCGTTGACGCGCTTGTCGGCATCCGCCTGGCTCAGACCGGTGCGGGCTGCCACCACCTTGGAGACGTAGGTCCTGTCCGCCGGCTTCAGGTCGCCACCATCGCGGAAGCTCGAGGTGAAGAGACGGGTCATCTCGCCACGCGAAGAGTCAGGCGCACCGACACCTGCGGGTGCTGGGGTGTCCGGCCGCAGCAGCGTGTCGACATAACCGTCCATCGGGCCGGACTGGCTGGCTGCCGCCGTTGCGGCTTGCCCCGCGCCCGACGCCACTCCGCCGATCAGGCTGCTCGCCGGCGACGCCAGCAGCACAGCACCAAGCACAGAAGCGAATGCCCAGGCGATGAACCCGTGCGCCGTGTCACGAAAGTAGACTTCGTCGCTGTGAACGCCGACCCAGCGGGTACGCAGACGGCCGGCAATATAGCCACCGATCGAGGAAGCCAGCATGGCGACGACGATCAGATAGAGACCGGTTCCGTTCTTGAACGTGGTCGCGGACACACCGGCGCCACTCCACGGCGACACGACAGACAAGCCAAGGCCGATGCCGAACGCCAGCAGCACCAGCGTCAGCGCGCAGCTCACCACGGCGCCCGCCGCGACCGCAGGCCACGAAACACCGGAAACGGACGGCTCACCCGTATCGGTTCCCGGTTGGATAACAACAGTATCAATCATATCGCGCGCGCTCCTAGCTATCGGCAGATGTTTCAAAAATGCCGCGTTGTTGATCAGGTGCCGCGCTAATGTGCATGAACAGCAAAGGTTCCTGCGCCGATTTTCTAGATGTCAGATTTTTCTGACACTCGAAAGGCGAGGTTTACCGACGCGAATTTGATCGACGGGCGGCGCTTCGCTTTGGCTCGACGCGATCATTCGATTGGCCTTCGCGCATGCCTACGAGAAAGGGCTCGGTGCAATGTGCGCCGAGCCCTTTCAGCGAACTATTTCCTGATTCTGAAGTTGCAGCTAGTGGTGCATGAACAGCGCCAGAAGCAGAATGATCGGAAGCGGAATTCCAAGCAACCAGAGCAGTGCGCCTCGACCGAAACCCATGTCAGCCTCCATGTGTTGATGACTGCATAGATAACCCGCCAGGAAGGACCGAGTTCCACTCATACTCCCGATTAGCTGGTAGATCCGCCATCCCGATCAAGTGCGAAATCGCGCAGTAACGGTGAGGATTTTCCGGCTATCAAATCGCCGATCAACTGCGCCGCCATGAAGCTGAACGTGATCCCGTTGCCGCCATAGCCGTAGGCAGCGTAAACGCCCTTCGCGCCGGGCACGGGGCCGATCAGCGGCAGGCCATCGCTGGTGGTGTCGAACGCACCGGCCCAACTGAATTCAATCCCGGTATTCGCAACGGGCCATAGCGCTGCGAGTTTCTGCGCGAGGATCGCGGACTTTTCCGGAATCAGCCGATCACGTGCCGCAGGCTCGATATCGATCTCGCTGTCCTCGCCGCCGATGATGATGCGCCCCGAACGCGTGGTTCGGGCGTAGAGATAATCCTTGCTGTTCTCCCAGATCAGCGCGGCGTCTTTCCATATGTTCTGTGGTTGTGGCGGCGTTGCAATGGCCCAGCTCGAGGATACGGTTTGGACGGTGGAATGAACGATGTCGGGCATCACATAGCCTGTCGCGAGTACCGCCGAGCGCGCCTCGATCTCGTAGCCATCAGCCAGACCCACGCCGACCGCGCGCGCCGCCGGGTCGAACTGCGTTGCCTCGGCGTCGAACAGACGGGCGCCACGCGAAATGGCGACGCGGAGCAGACCGCGCGCCAGTTGCATGGGATCGGCGTCTGCCACCCCTGGCGATATGATGGCCCCCGCACGCGTGATCCCGAACGTTTCCAGTAGCCGCGCATGGTCGAGAAACTCGCCGGGCAGGCTTGCGCGCTGCCGAAGCTCATGTTCTGCGAGTAGTGCAACGCTGCTATCGCCCGCCGCGAGGTAGAGCGAATTCTTGTCGCGCATGTCGCAGGCAACGCCAAGCTGCAGCACCAGCGATTTCAAGCCGGTGACCGCCTCAAGGCTGGCGTGGTATGCACGCGCTGCCCGCTCGAAGCCGTAGCTTTCGGTCAACTGCGTCAGCGAACGATCGATCTCCCATAGCAGCATCGATGTCGAGGCTGCCGTGCTGCCGCGACCAGGCCATTCGCGATCGACGATAATGACATTTAGACCCTGGCGCGTCAGGCGCTCGGCGACCAACGAGCCGGTGATGCCCGCACCAACGACCAGCACGTCGCATTGCAGGTTTTCGCGGACTTCCGGCCGACGCGGCTGTTCCGACCGGGTAAACCACGGCGACCGGCCACCGCGCACGTCTGCCTGTTCAGTATCTTCTGAATCGAGAACGCTGATAACAAACCCCCGACAACAGGCAGCCGGCCGCATGATGCGACCGGTCCGGCTTCATCGCCTTAACGAAGGCGACGAGATGTTGTTCCGGGGTACGCGGATGACGCCGGGCTCAATACCCCAGCGCGCAACCGTCCTTGCGGGGATCCGAACCGCCGGTCAGCGTGCCCTTGTCCCAGTCGATCCAGATCGTCTGGCCGCCGCCGAGCGGGCCGACCACGCTGGTGGTCTTGTGCCCGATCTTCTGCAGGCCCTCGACGATATCAGCCGGCACGCTGTCCTCGAGCTGGTAGACGCCCTCGTAATGCAGGCCGCGCGGCATATCGATGGCTTCCTGCACATCGCAACCATAGTCGAGGATATTGGTCAGCACGCGGGTCTGGCCGACCGGCTGATACTGCCCGCCCATGACGCCGAACGGCATCACTGCGCGGCCGTTTTTGGTGGCGAGACCGGGAATGATGGTGTGTAGCGGCCGCTTGCGAGGCGCGATGCAGTTGGGATGGCCGGGCTGAATCCGGAAACCGCCGGCGCGGTTTTGCAGGAGCACGCCGGTCTTGTTGGAAACGATCGCGGAGCCGAAGGAATGCGCGATCGAGTTGATGAACGAACAGACGTTGCGGTCCTTGTCGACCACGGTGATGTAGATCGTGGACGGGTTCATCGGCGGCGCGACGTTCGGCAGGTCCAGCAATTTGTCCATGCGGATCTTGCCGACGTGTTCCTCGGCGAATTCCTTGGCCAGAATTCTGACCACGTCGACATCGACCTGGGCCGGATCGCCGATGTAGGTCTCACGCATCATGTAGGCAATTCGCGCGGCCTCGGCTTCCAGATGAAAACGCTCGACGCTCATCGCCGGAAATTTGGTCAGATCGAACCGCGACAGGATATTCAGCATGACCAGCATGGTGATGCCCGGGCCGTTCGGCGGACACTGCCAGGCATCGTAGCCCTTATACATGGTCCCGATCGGCGAAGTGGTGTCAGTGGTATGGGCCGCAAAATCCTCCAGCGTGTGGAGGCCGCCGATGCCGCGCAGCGTCTCGACCATGTCCTCGGCGATCGCGCCGCTATAGAACGCATCGCGGCCGTTCTTTGCGATCGCGCGCAGCGTCTTGCCGAGCTCAGGCTGATGGATCACGTCGCCTGCGACGGCGGGCTTGCCGTGCGGCAGCAGATAGCGTTCGGTGTTGGTGCCGTTCTTCAGCTTGTCGAAACCGTTCTTCCAGTCGAACGCGATCCGGGGCGCGACGATGTAGCCCTCTTCGGCGGCCTTGATCGCAGGCTGCAACAAGGTATCGAACCCCATCTTGCCGTGATCGCGCAGGATGGTTGCCCAGGCGTCGACGGAGCCTGGAATGCTCACGGCATGCGCCGAGGTCAGCGGCACCGAATTGATCTTGCGCTCCAGATACCACTCGGCCGTGGCCGCCGCCGGCGCGCGGCCGGAGCCGTTATAGGCGACGATCTTGCCCTCACCTTTTGGCTGGATCAGCGCAAAGCAGTCGCCGCCGATGCCGGTCGATTGCGGCTCGATCACCGCAAGCAAGGCCGACGCCGCGATGGCCGCATCCGCCGCGGTGCCACCGGCGCGCATCACGTCGACCGCCACCAGGGCCGCCGCCGGGTGCGACGTCGCCACCATCGCGTTCTGGGCATGGACCGTCGAGCGGCCGGCGAAATGGAAATTCCTCATCGCAAGTCTTTCTTTTGAGCGTATTTTTGGGCGCCCCCACCGGCATCGGGCGGGTTCAGGGCGTTTCTTGGCATATTCGTCCCGGGCAGGGCAATGGCTGGTATGCCAGAGAATTCGGCGAGAAATGCCCGAAATATCCGCGACGTTGCGGGGTTTCCCCACCCCTGCCCGCCTG
Organism: Xanthobacteraceae bacterium; assembly: GCA_019748335.1. Classification (GTDB taxonomy): domain Bacteria; phylum Pseudomonadota; class Alphaproteobacteria; order Rhizobiales; family Xanthobacteraceae; genus Bradyrhizobium. The sequence continues at coordinate 436 of JAIEPP010000207.1, read as the reverse complement.
ATAAACGGTCGCCATGCCACTCAAAGTCGCCGCCTTCTATCAATTCGCCGCGCTGCCGGATTTCCGGGAGCTGCGCGAGCCGCTACGCGCCATCTGTACCGGCCTCGGATTGAAGGGCAGCGTGCTGCTGGCGCATGAGGGCATCAACGGGACGGTAGCCGGCTCCGAAGAAGGCATCGACGCGCTGGTCACGGAATTGCAGCATGGCGCACTGTTCGATGGCCGGCTCGACAATCTCGAACTGAAGTTCTCGCCAAGCTCTGAAATGCCGTTTCAGCGGATGAAGGTCCGGCTGAAGAAGGAAATCGTCACGCTCGGCGCCGCCGTGGATCCGACCCGGCAGGTCGGCACCTATGTCGAACCCGCCGAATGGAACGCGCTGATTTCGGCGCCCGACACGCTCGTCATCGATACCCGCAACGCCTTCGAAGTCGCG